>NZ_JBHVHQ010000447.1:0-6832 GCF_042800135.1 Streptomyces sp. NPDC057654
CTCGTGGGGAGCCCGGCCGCTGCTGTCCGTCTCCGCCCCTACACGGGACCGGCGACCACCGCGACCGGCTTCGGGATCGGGACGCCCGAGCCGTCGCGGCGCGGGTCGGTCTCCGGCAGCTCCACCGGGGCGCCGTTCGCTGCCGCGGCCCGCGCCGGGGTCGCGCCCGCCCAGGCGGTGACCAGGCAGTCCTCGCCCTTGAGGAACCGCTGGCAGCGCACGCCGCCGGTCGCCCGCCCCTTGCGCGGGTACTGGTCGAACGGCGTCAGCTTCGCGCTCTGCAAGGAGTCGTCCAGCGTGCCGTGCGAGCCCGCGACCGTGAAGACCATCGCGTCGGCGGCCGGGTCGATCGCGCTGAAGGAGATGACCTTCGCGCCCGCGCCCAGCTTGATGCCCGCCATGCCGCCCGCGGGCCGGCCCTGCGGCCGCACCTGGCCCGCCTGGTAGCGCAGCAGCTGGGCGTCGTCCGTGATGAAGACCAGGTCCTCCTCGCCGGTGCGTAGCTCCACCGCGCCGACGATCCGGTCGCCGTCCTTGAGGCCGATGACCTCCAACTCCTCCTTGTTCGACGGATAGTCGGGGACCACGCGCTTGACCACGCCCTGCTCCGTGCCGATCGCGAGGCCCGGTGAGGACTCGTCCAGGGTGGTGAGGCAGATCAGCCGCTCACCGTCCTCCAGGGACAGGAACTCCGAGACCGGCGCGCCGCCCGACAGGTTCGGCGCTGCCGCCGTGTCCGGCAGCTGCGGCAGGTCGATCACGGGCAGCCGCAGCAGTCGGCCCGCGGAGGTCACCGCGCCCACGTCGGCCCGCGCCGTCGCCGGCACCGCCGAGACGATCACGTCGTGCTTGACGCGCTTGGCGTCCTCGTCGAACGACAGCTCGCCGTTGGCGGTACGGGCCAGCAGCCCCGTCGAGGAGAGCAGCACCCGGCATGGGTCGTCCGCGACCTCCAGCGGGACCGCCGCCACCGTGGCGCCCGCCGAGGCCAGCAGTACCGTGCGCCGGTCGGTGCCGAACTTCTTGGCGACGGCGGCCAGTTCCGAGGAGACGAGCTTGCGCAGCTCCGCGTCGGAATCGAGGATTCCGGTGAGCTCGTCGATCTCGCCGTTGAGCCGGTCGCGCTCCGACTCCAGCTCGACCCGGTCGAACTTCGTCAGCCGCCGCAGCGGGGTGTCCAGGATGTACTGCGTCTGGATCTCCGACAGCCCGAACCGCGCCATCAGGGCTTCCTTGGCCTGCGCCGCGTTCTCGCTGGACCGGATGAGACGGATGACCTCGTCGATGTCGATGAGCGCGACGAGCAGCCCCTCGACCAGGTGCAGCCGGTTGCGCCGCTTGGTGCGCCGGAACTCGCTGCGCCGCCGCACCACCTCGAAGCGGTGGTCGACATAGACCTCAAGGAGCTCCTTGAGGCCCAGCGTCAGCGGCTGGCCGTCCACCAGGGCGACGTTGTTGATGCCGAAGGACTCCTCCATCGGCGTCAGCTTGTAGAGCTGCTCCAGGACGGCCTCCGGGTTGAAGCCGTTCTTGATCTCGATGACCAGCCGCAGGCCGTGCTCGCGGTCGGTGAGGTCCTTGACGTCCGCGATGCCCTGGAGCTTCTTCGCGCCGACCAGGTCCTTGATCTTGGAGATGACCTTCTCGGGGCCGACCGCGAACGGCAGCTCCGTGACGACGAGGCCCTTGCGGCGCGCCGTCACGTTGTCCACCGCGACCGTGGCGCGGATCTTGAAGGTGCCGCGCCCCGTCTCGTACGCGTCCCGGACCCCGGACAGGCCCACGATCCGGCCGCCGGTGGGCAGGTCGGGCCCCGGCACGTACTTCATGAGGGTGTCGAGGTCGGCGTTCGGGTGCTTGATGAGATGCCGGGCGGCGGCGATGACCTCGCCCAGGTTGTGCGGCGGCATGTTCGTCGCCATGCCGACCGCGATGCCCGACGCGCCGTTGACGAGCAGGTTCGGATAGGCGGCCGGGAGGGTGACCGGTTCCTGTTCGCTGCCGTCGTAGTTCGGTGCGAAGTCGACGGTGTCCTCGTCGATCGAGTCCGTCATCAGCGACGACGCCGCGGCCATCTTCGCCTCGGTGTACCGCATGGCGGCCGGCGGGTCGTCGTTGCCGAGCGAGCCGAAGTTGCCGTGCCCGTCGACCAGCGGCACGCGCATCGAGAAGGGCTGCGCCATGCGCACGAGCGCGTCGTAGATCGAGGCGTCGCCGTGCGGGTGCAGCTTTCCCATCACCTCGCCGACGACGCGGGCGCACTTCACGTGCGCGCGCTCCGGACGCAGGCCCATCTCGTTCATCTGGAAGAGGATGCGGCGGTGCACCGGCTTCAGCCCGTCGCGCGCGTCGGGCAGGGCGCGCGAATAGATGACCGAGTAGGCGTACTCAAGGTAGGAGCCCTGCATCTCGTCGACGACGTCGATGTCGAGGATGCGCTCCTCGAAGTCGTCCGGCGGCGGGGTCTTCGTGCTGCGGCGGGCCATCGCGGCTGCGGCTCCTTCATATACCGGTGCGGGGTGGTGACGCCGACCATTGTGGACCGCCCCACTGACAACGCCGACCGCGACCCGTCCGTAAGAGCGTTCCTCGCCGGGAACTTCGCCAGATGTCAGCGCGCTTGCATACAGTGACAGGACCGATTTGAACGCGGGACATCACGCGGGTCATCACGCAGCGAAGGGACGTACATGCCCATGGGTCACACGGCCACGCAACAGGCCGGTACCAGCGGCCTGACAGCGACCGAGCACCGCCTGGCCAATGGCCTGAGGGTGGTCCTCTCCGAGGACCACCTGACCCCGGTCGCCGCGGTCTGCCTCTGGTACGACGTCGGTTCCCGCCACGAGGTCAAGGGCCGTACGGGCCTGGCTCACCTCTTCGAGCACCTGATGTTCCAGGGCTCCGCGCAGGTCAAGGGGAACGGCCACTTCGAGCTGGTGCAGGGCGCCGGCGGCTCCCTGAACGGCACCACGAGCTTCGAGCGCACCAATTACTTCGAGACCATGCCGGCCCATCAGCTGGAGCTCGCGCTCTGGCTGGAGGCCGACCGGATGGGCTCGCTGCTCACCGCGCTCGACGAAGAGTCCATGGAAAACCAGCGGGACGTCGTCAAGAACGAGCGCCGCCAGCGCTACGACAACGTGCCCTACGGCACGGCCTTCGAGAAGCTGACGGCCATGGTCTACCCCGACGGCCACCCCTACCACCACACGCCCATCGGGTCGATGGCCGACCTGGACGCCGCCTCGCTGGAAGACGCGCGGGCGTTCTTCCGCACGTACTACGCCCCCGGCAACGCGGTCCTCTCGGTCGTCGGCGACATCGACTCCGAGCAGACCCTCGCCTGGATCGAGAAGTACTTCGGCACCATCCCCTCGCACGACGGCAAACAGCCGCCCCGCGACGGGTCCCTGCCCGACACCCTCGGCACGGAACTGCGCCAGGTCGTCGAGGCCGAGGTGCCCGCCCGCGCCCTGATGTCCGCCTACCGCCTGCCGCACGACGGCACCCGGGAGGCGGACGCCGCCGACCTCGCCCTCACCGTCCTCGGCGGCGGCGAATCCTCGCGGATCCACAACCGCCTGGTCCGCCGGGACCGCACCGCCGTCGCCGCCGGCTTCGGGATGCTGCGGATGGCGGGCGCGCCCTCCCTCGGCTGGCTGGACGTCAAGACGTCCGGCGGGGTCGAGGTGCCGGCCATCGAGGCCGCGGTCGACGAGGAACTGGCCCGGTTCGCCGCCGAGGGGCCGACCCCGGAGGAGATGGAGCGGGCCCAGGCCCAGCTGGAGCGCGAGTGGCTGGACCGGCTCGCCACGGTCGGCGGCCGCGCCGACGAACTGGCCCGGTTCGCCGTGCTGTTCGGCGACCCGCAGCTCGCGCTGTCCGCCGTAGGGCGCGTACTGGACATCACCGCGGAGGAGGTGCGCGCCGTCGCCGCGGCCCGGCTGCGCCCCGACAACCGCGCGGTTCTCGTCTACGAGCCGACCGAGTCGGCGGATTCCGAGGAAGGCGAGCCGGCGGACGCCGAGCAGGGCGACGACACCATCACGAACACCGCGAACGCCCAGAACACCGCGAACACAGCAGAGCAGGAGGCGGGCCAGTGAGCGACGCCGTGGCCACCACCACCATGCAGTTCCACCCGCAGCCGAAGCCCGGCGACCCCACCCCGTGGGCCTTCCCGGCCCCCGAGCGCGACCAGCTGCCCAACGGCCTGACGCTGCTGCACTGCCACCGCCCCGGCCAGCAGGTCGTCGCCGTGGAGATCAACCTCGAAGCGCCGCTGGAGGCCGAGCCGGCCGGGCTCGACGGCGTCGCCACGATCATGGCGCGCGCCCTGTCCGAGGGCACCGACAAGCACTCCGCCGAGGAGTTCGCCGCCGAGCTGGAGCGCTGCGGCGCCACCCTCGACGCGCACGCCGACCACCCGGGCGTCCGCGTCTCGCTGGAGGTCCCGGCCTCCCGGCTGCCCAAGGCGCTGGCCCTGCTCGCCGACGCGCTGCGCGCACCGGCCTTCGCGGACAGCGAGATCGAGCGGATCGTGGGCAACCGCCTCGACGAGATCCCGCACGAGCTGGCCAACCCGGCCCGCCGGGCCGCCATGGCGCTCTCCAAGCAGCTCTTCCCCGCGGGCGCCCGCATGTCGCGGCCCCGCCAGGGCACCGAGGACACCGTCCGGAACATCGACGCCGCGTCCGTACGCGCCTTCTACGAGGCGCACGTACGGCCCGCCACCGCGACCGCCGTGGTCGTCGGCGACTTCACCGGCGTCGACCTGGCCGAGGCCCTCGCGGACACGCTCGGCACGTGGACCGGCGGGACGGCCGAGCCGTATCCGGTGACGCCCATCACCGCCGACGACACCGGCCGGGTGGTGATCGTGGACCGCCCCGGCGCCGTGCAGACCCAGCTGCTCATCGGCCGGATCGGCCCCGACCGGCACGACCGCGTCTGGCCCGCCCAGGTCCTCGGCGCGTACTGCCTCGGCGGCACCCTCACCTCGCGCCTGGACCGCGTCCTGCGCGAGGAGAAGGGCTACACCTACGGTGTCCGCTCCTACGCGCAGGTGCTGCGCTCCTCGGAGCCGACGGCCCTCCAGGGGTCCACAGGCGCCTCCCTGCTGGCCATCAGCGGCTCGGTGGACACCGAGTCCACGGGACCGGCGCTCGCGGACCTGTGGACCGTCCTGCGGACGCTGGCCGCCGAGGGGCTGACGGACGCCGAGCGCGACATCGCCGTGCAGAACCTGGTCGGGGTCGCCCCGCTGAAGTACGAGACGGCCGCCGCCGTCGCCGGGACGCTCGCCGACCAGGTCGAGCAGCACCTCCCGGACGACTTCCAGGCCCAGCTGTACGCGCGCCTCGCGGAGACCGGCACGGTAGAGGCCACCGCGGCCGCCGTCAGCGCCTTCCCGGCCGACCGGCTCGTCACGGTCCTCGTCGGCGACGCCGCTCAGATCCAGGAGCCCGTCACGGCGCTCGGCATCGGAGAGGTGACGGTCGTCTCCGGCTGACCGTCGGCACAACGGGACCCCATATCGGGGCGAGTGGGGCGCGAGGGGCCTTTGGGGCCTTCGCGCCCCGCCGTATGTCCGGTTTATTGGAATGGTTGCGGTTCGGCTGTGTGGCGTAGGGCACAAAATCGCGGTTCTGTTTGCCGATTGAAAGAAGCCCCGAATAGGTTCAACGCGGTTGTCCGTCAGATGTGAGTCGCATCCGCGGCCCCGGGCAACCATCGCCGAGTCCCCGATGGCGTGAGCCAGGGGAGCCGGGGACCCACACGTCCCTGGGGTGAATCGGACCCCTTCCCGGAGGGGGCCGTAGGAGACCTTCCTGCTCCGAACCCGTCAGCTAACCCGGTAGGCGAGAAGGAAGGAAAGGATCAGCCGTACCTATGGCGTTCACCCGTGCCACCGGGAAGCACCGTCGTCCGAGCCGCGCCGTGCGCGTCGGCGCCAACGCGGCGGGGGTCGCGACCCTGGCCGCGACCGGCGTCGTCGCCGGCCTCGCCTCCCCGGCCCTCGCGTCCGGCGGCGACCACTCCCCGCAGGTCGAGGACACCGGCCTCACCCAGGCCGTCGTCATGAGCAACGACGTGGCCGACAGCATCGGCGCCCAGGCCGACACCCAGCAGCACGCCGCCCAGGTGGCGGCCGCCAAGGCGAAGGCCGAAGCCGAGGCCAAGGCGAAGGCCGAGGCGGCCAAGAAGCGCGCCGAGGAGGCCAAGCGGAAGGCCGACGCGGAGCGCGCCGCCAAGGCGAAGGCCGCCCGCGACGAGGAGCGCAGGCGCCTCAACGCCTTCGTCCTGCCGGTCGACGGCTCGTACGTCTCCACCGGCTACAAGGCGTCCAGCGGACTGTGGTCCTCCGGCAGCCACACCGGCGTCGACTTCCACGCCGGCCAGGGCTCCTCCGTTCACGCCGTGGGCGCGGGCACCGTCGTGGAGGCCGGCTGGGGCGGCGCGTACGGCAACAACGTCGTCATCAAGATGAACGACGGCACGTACACGCAGTACGGCCACCTCTCCTCCATCGGCGTGTCCGTCGGCCAGACGGTCACTCCGGGGCAGCAGATAGCCCTCTCGGGCGCCACCGGCAACGTCACCGGTCCGCACCTGCACTTCGAGGCCCGTACGTCCCCCGAGTACGGCTCGGACATCGACCCCGTCGCGTACCTGCGCGCGCACGGCGTCAGCCTCTGAACCTCGCGTGCCCTACGGGCACAGAAGGCCCCGGCTCTTTCGGCCGGGGCCTTCGGCGTGGGCGCACAGTGACCGCCCCGCACGCAGAAGCCGCGGCGACCGTTGAGAACAGTCACCGCGGCCCACCGCC
>NZ_JBHVHQ010000448.1:0-6830 GCF_042800135.1 Streptomyces sp. NPDC057654
CCACCGTCCTGGACCACTACTTCCGGCAGTGCTCCATCGAGATGAACTGCCGCGACCTCGCGCTCGCCGGCGGCTTCCTCGCCCGGCACGGGCTGCGCGCCGACGGCACCCGGCTGCTGCCCCGCCGCGAGGCCAAGCAGGTCAACGCGGTCATGCTGACCTGCGGCACGTACGACGCGGCCGGCGACTTCGCCTACCGCGTCGGCCTGCCCGGCAAGAGCGGCGTCGGCGGCGGCATCGTCGCCGTCGTCCCCGGCCATTGCACCCTCTGCGTCTGGAGCCCCGCCCTGGACTCCCGCGGCAACTCCGTCGCGGGCGTCGCCGCGCTCGATCACTTCACTACGCTGACGGGACTGTCGGTCTTCTGATCGACGTGTATGCGGTGGCGTGGCCCCCGCCGCGAGAGCATCGTGGGACCTACGAGGAGGTGCCACCGCCATGGATCATGAGCTGCGCGCGGAATATGCGGAATATGCGGAATATGCGGATCCCGGGTCGTCGGACGCCGAGGTCAGGGTCTGGCACGTGGTGCGCGAGCACGGCACCACCGCGATGTGCGGGCGCGAACTCTCCCCCGCCGCCGCCATTCGCTCAGTCGACGCGTGGGGCACCGGCGAGGTGAAGATGTGCCACTCCTGCGGGGCGCTCCTCCTGCGCGAAGTGCCATGACGCGAAGCGCCATGAGCGATTCCTACCGCGAACGCCCCTCCGGCGTCGTGGACGGCGCCGTGGTGTGGACGCGCACGGCCGCCGAGGAGCCCGGCCGGGTGCTGCCCGACGGCTGCGTGGACCTGCTCTGGATGGACGGGCGGCTCGTCGTGGCCGGCCCCGACACCCGCGCCCACCTGCCCTCCCAGGCGCCCGGCGACCGCTGCGTCGGGCTGCGTTTCGCACCCGGTACGGGTCCGCCGCTGCTCGGCGTCCCCGCGCACGAGCTGCGCGACCGGCGCGTACCGCTCGCGGAGCTCTGGCCCGGCCGGGAGGTGCGGCGGCTCACCGAGCGGCTCGCGGACGCGCCGCTGCCGGGGCGCGCGCTGGAACGCCTCGCGCTGGAGCGCACGCGGCAGGCGACCGGCCCGTACGCGTACGCCTCCCGCCCGTACGATCCGGTGGCCGCCCGGACCGTTGAGGCGATGCGCGCCGGGCGGTCCGTGGCGGCGCTGGCCGCCGACGTCGGGCTGGGGGAGCGGCAGCTGCACCGTCGGTGCCTGGCCGCCTTCGGGTACGGGCCGAAGACGCTCGCCAGGGTGCTGCGCATGAACCGGGCGCTGGAGTCGGCGCGGGCCGGACGCCCGTACGCCGAGGTCGCCGCCGAGGCGGGCTACGCCGACCAGGCCCATCTCGCACGCGAGGTGAAGGCCCTGGCCGGGGTCCCGCTGGGCGCGCTGCTCCAGGGCCAGGCGTAAGTAAGGGGATCAGCCGGCGGGCAGCGCGGCGAAGAGGTCCACGGAGTTCCCGTCGGGGTCGTGGACGATGGCGTAGCGCATGCCCCAGGGCGCGTCCCAGGGGGCCTTCTCGCCCTCGTACCCCGCGCCCACCAGCTCGCCGTAGACCTTGTCCACCTCCGCCGGGCCGTCGCAGGCGAAGGCGAGCGAGACCCGGCCGGGCCCTTGCGGCAGGTCGAATCCGGGCTGGAAGGAACGGATGGTCTCCAGCGCGTCCCACGCCATCCGCAGCCCGCCGGGCAGCGCCGCCTCGACGTGCGGCTGCCCGTCGGCGTCGGCCGGGATGTCCAGGCCGAGGCGGCGGTAGAAGGCGAGGGAGGCGGGGAGGTCGGGGGTGACGAGGCCGATGAGATCGAATCGCGGTGTCATGCCCGCACGTTAGGCACGGGGCCGCCGCCGGGTCTTGAACGAATCGGACGTCGCGCCGAGCGCGAGCCCGGTGCCGAAGCCGCCCGGCGGCCCCGCCTCACGGGCAGCGGATGACCTGCCCCGCGTACGAGAGGTTGCCGCCGAAGCCGAAGAGGAGGACGGGGGCGCCCGGCGGGATCTCGCCGCGTTCGACCATCTTGGAGAGGGCGAGCGGGATGCTGGCCGCCGACGTGTTGCCGGATTCGGTGACGTCGGTGGCGATCACGGCGTTGACGGCGCCGAGCTTGCGCGCGACCGGCTCGATGATGCGCAGGTTCGCCTGGTGGAGGACGACGGCCGCCAGGTCCGCCGGTTCGATCCCGGCCCGTTCGCAGACCGTGCGGGCGATGGGCGGGAGCTGCGTCGTGGCCCAGCGGTAGACGGACTGGCCCTCCTGCGCGAAGCGCGAGGGGGTGCCCTCGATGCGCACGGCGTGGCCCATCTCCGGGACCGAGCCCCAGACCACCGGGCCGATGCCGGGCTCCGCCGCCGTGGTGACCACGGCGGCGCCCGCGCCGTCGCCGACCAGGACGCAGGTGCTGCGGTCGGTCCAGTCCACGACGTCGGTGAACTTCTCGACGCCGACGACGAGCGCGTTGGCGGCGGCCCCGGCGCGCAGCGCGTGGTCGGCGGTGGCCAGCGCGTGCGTGAAGCCCGCGCAGACGACGTTGACGTCCATGGTGGCGGGCGCGGCGAGGCCGAGCCGGGCGGCGACACGCGCGGCCGTATTCGGGCTGCGGTCCACGGCCGTGCAGGTGGCGACGAGCACGAGGTCGATGTCGGACGCCGCGAGGCCGCTGTTCGCCAGCGCCTTGGCGGCGGCGTTGGCGGCCATCGCGTCGACCGTCTCGTCCGGCTCGGCGATCCGGCGGGTGCGGATGCCGACGCGGGTGCGGATCCATTCGTCGTCCGTGTCGACCATGGCCGCCAGGTCGTCGTTGGTCAGCACCTTGGCCGGCTGATAGTGGCCGAGGGCGAGTACGCGCGACCCGGTCATCGGCGGTTCCTCCTGCGGAGCTGCTTGCTGGCTGGTTCCAGCCTGGGGCGGTGGATCGTGGGGCGGTTCACGGCTCGTACGGACGCAGGCGCGCGGGCGCGAGCCTCAAGGGTCCCCCGAGCGCGCGAAAGGCGCCTCTGGGCCTCGAACGTACAAGTCCCGACCGTTCAAGTCTCGTTTGTACGAGCCCGGTGCGGGGGCACGTGATCCACCAACGTTGGGCCGCCAGAACTGGCACAACCCGCAGGTCGGCCCGGTGTCAATCCTCCTTGAGGGCCTTGGTCTCGCTCTTGATGATGCGCAGGGACTTGCCCAGCGCGCGTGCGGTGTCCGGGAGCTTCTTCGATCCGAAGATCACGACGATCACCAGCACCAGGATGAGCAGGTGCCAGGGCTCAAGGGCATTACGCAGCACGGCGGCCCCACCTCTCTTCACTCGTCCCAACAGGGTCACTGCGACAGGGGCACTGCGCATCACACATTACTTGCTAGATTGCGCAACTGAACAACCAATGCCCGTGGCAGTCCGTCTCATTTCCCGGAAGCCGTGTGAAAGAGGCACGTGAGCAAGGTGGTGCGTACATGACCGGGAATCGCGGGACGCGTGGGGCTCGCGGAGCTCGTGGCAATAAGGGCAATAGGGGCAAGCCCAAGAAGCGGCGGCTGCGCCTCTTCCTGGTGATAGGTGTCTCGCTGGTCGTACTGGCGACCGCCGGGGCCGGCTGGGTCTACTTCCGGCTCAACGGGAATATCAACACTTTCGCGGCCGACGGAATCGCCCGAGAACGCCCCAAGAGCAGCGCAGCCGGACAGAACGTGCTGATTATCGGATCCGATGCGCGTACCGGCGGAAATGCCAAGCTCGGCGGCGGCGACAAGGACGACGTGGGGCGCTCGGACACCGCGTTCCTGCTGCATATCTACGGCGACGGCAAGCACGCCGTCGGGGTCTCCATACCCCGCGACAGCCTCGTGGACATACCGGCGTGCAAGCTGCCCGACGGCAGCTGGACCCATGAGCAGACCAACACGATGTTCAACGCGGCCTTCTCGGTGGGCCAGAGCCCCAAGGGCAACCCGGCCTGCACGCAGAACACCATCGAGAAGATGACCGGCATGCGCGTCGACCACACCGTGGTCGTCGACTTCGAGGGCTTCTCCGCCATGACCTCCGCCGTCGGCGGCGTCAAGGTCTGTGTGCCCAAGGACGTCTACGAGGGCGACCTCAACCCCAACCGGCACTCGCGCGGCGAGCAGATCTTCCCCAAGGGCGAGCAGACCGTCTCCGGCCAGAAGGCGCTGGACTACGTGCGCATCCGGCACGGCATCGGCGACGGCTCCGACATCGGCCGCATCAAGCGCCAGCAGGCGTTCGTCTCCAGCCTGATCAAGAAGATCAAGGGCGAGGGGCTCAACCCGACGACCCTGCTGCCGCTCGCCGACGCGGCCACCAAGTCGCTGATAGTCGACCCGGGCCTCGGCTCGGCGGACAAGCTGCTCTCCTTCGCGATGTCCCTCAAGGACATCGACCTGCACAACATCAACTTCGTCACGGTGCCCTGGCGCTACCAGGGCGCGCGGGTCGCGATCGTCCAGCCCGACGCCGACAACCTGTGGGCGACGCTCCGGGCGGACCGCACCCTCGACGGCAAGTACGCGGGCGGCAAGCAGGAGGACCCCAAGAAGGACGGGAAGGACGGCGGCTCGCCGTCCAAGGAGCAGGTCTCCGGCAGCGGAGTGGCGGTCGCCGTCTACAACGGCACCACCGTCCCCGGACTCGGCGCCCGCGCCGCCGGTGAGCTGAAGGACCACGACTTCACCGTCACCCTCACCGACACCGCCAAGTCGCAGGCTCACACCGGCACCGTCGTCCAGTACGGCCCCGGCGCCGAGGCCCACGCGAAGACCGTGGCCGGCCTCTTCCCCGGCGCGCAGTTGCAGCAGGTCACCGCCCAGGGCGTGGCCGTGGTGGTCGGCAAGACGTACGCGGCGTCGCCGGAGACCTCCAAGGGCGGCGGGGACACCACGTCCGACGCGCCCGCCAAGGTCAAGGAGAAGTCCCGCTCGGCCGACCAGGACCCCTGCGCCGATCTCTCGTACGGGTGAACGAGCCATGGGAACCGACCGCCCGCGTGATCCGTTTCAAAGTAAACGGCGAGTAATTTCTGTATCGCACCCATATGTTTCGCACCATATGTTTCGTACCGCACGGAGGAGAGCCCCCATGCCCGCCACTCGTAGGGCGCTGCCCAGGCCGCTGCTGGCCCTGCTCGCCGCCCTGTTCGCGCTGGCCGGGGCGGGCATGTTCGCCCCGCCGGCCCACGCCGACACCACCGGCGTCCCCAAGGTCGCCGAGGAACTGCGCAAGAGCCCGGTCTACGTCGACCCGCGCGTCAAGGACCAGCTCCCCGAGGCCGACGCCGAGGCGCTCGCGAAGAAGATCAAGGACGCGGGCAAGCCGGTCTTCGTCGCGGTCCTGCCCGAGACCAGCGAGTTCCCGAAGAACAAGACGCTGCTGGGCAATCTGCGGAGCCTGACCGGCATCACCGGCGTCTACGCCATCCACCTCGGCGACAAGGGCTTCACCGCGGGCGCCGACTCCCGCGTGATGTCCAAGAACTCCGTGGACAACCTCTCCAACGCCGTGCGCGGCTCCTACCGCGACGACACCAAGGGCATGCTCAACCGCTTCGTCGACCAGGCCGACGACCAGGCCAAGGGGCACGCCCCGGAGTCCTGGAGCGGCGGCTCCGACTCCGACTCCGGGTCGAGCACGGCCGGGCTGGTCACCGGCGGCGCCATCGTCGTCGCGGGCGGCGCGGGCGCGTACGCCCTCTACCGCCGCAGCAAGAAGAAGCGCGAGGAGCGCGAGCGCGCCGAGCTGGAGACGCTGCGCGTGGTGGTCGACGAGGACATCACCGCCTTCGGCGAGGAGCTGGACCGGCTCGACTTCACGCCGGGCGGCCCGGGGGCCGACGACGCGATGCGCGAGGACTACACCCGTGCCCTGGACGCGTACGACACCGCCAAGACGCGGATGGGCGACGCCAAGAAGCCGCAGGACGTGCAGGGCGTGACCGAGGCCCTGGAGGACGGCCGGTTCGCGCTGGCCACGCTCGCCGCGCGCCGGGCCAAGAAGCCGCTGCCCGAGCGGCGGGTGCCCTGCTTCTTCGACCCGCGGCACGGCCCGTCCGTGCAGGACGTCGAGTGGGCCCCCGCGGGCGGCGCGACCCGGACCGTACCGGCCTGCGCGGCGGACGCCGCCCGGCTGGCCGACGGCGAGGAGCCCATGTCCCGCACCGTCCAGACCGCCGACGGCCCGCAGCCGTACTGGAACGCCGGACCGGCGTACGGGCCGTGGGCCGGCGGCTACTTCGGCGGCGGCATGCTCCCCGGCCTCCTCATGGGCACCATGCTCGGCTCGATGATGTCCGGCCCCGCCTACGCCGACTCCGGCTCCTTCGGCGGCGGCGACGGCGGCGGCTTCGAGGGCGGCGACAACTCCGGCAGCGACTTCAACCCGAGCGACTTCGGCGGCGGCTTCGGCGGCGGCGACGGGGGCGGCTTCGGGGACGGCGGAGGGTTCGGCGGCGACTGGTGACGGCCGCCGGGCACCGCACCTGGTGCCCGATGCCAGGCGCTTGGCGCTTGGCGGGTGGCCGCTGTGCCGGGCGCCAGGCCGGTGAGTACGGCCCGGCCGAGGCGACCGCGGCGGTGCCGCGACCAGTGCCCGCGGCCGTGCGGTCCGTACGGCTCCGGCTGTTGAGCGGCACCGGCTGGTCGGACGGGCTGGTGCGATCGCCGAGGCCGGAGCGTATGGCCGTGGCCGGCACGTACGGCCGTAGCCGATGAGTGCGGCGGCGGCCGTTGCATGCGGTGAGCGGCTTCGGCCGTGGGCGGCACCAGCCGGTGCATGAGCGGCCTTCGGCCTTTGGCCATCGGCGGCGCCGGGCCGGTGCGCGGCCGGGCCGGGGGTCAGC
>NZ_JBHVHQ010000449.1:0-6823 GCF_042800135.1 Streptomyces sp. NPDC057654
CCGTCGCCCCCGACCGGCGGACGTACGTCCCCTACCCGGTGGAGACGTCGGGCGGCTGATCGCCGACCGTGTCTCAGGAGCCGCCGCCTTCCCTGACGGCCTTGACGATCCCGGAGAAGTCCTGGTCCGCGCCGGCCCCCTCGGAGTAGGCGGCGTACAACTCTGCTGCCCGCAGCCCGAGTTCGGCGTTGATTCCGCCCGCCCTGGCGGCGTTGGCCGCCAGGCCCAGGTCCTTGGCCATGAGCGGGGCGGCGAAGCCGGGCCGGTAGTCCTGGTTGGCCGGGCTGCCGGGGACGGGCCCCGGCACCGGGCAGTTGACGGACAGGGCCCAGCACTGGCCGGACGCGGTGGAGGCGACGTCGTAGAGGGCCTGGTGGGACAGGCCCAGGCTCTCGCCGAGTACGAACGCCTCGCTCACCGCGATCATCGATATGCCGAGGATCATGTTGTTGCAGATCTTCGCGGCCTGTCCGGCGCCCGGTCCGCCGCAGTGCACGGCCTTCTTCCCCATGATCGCGAGGAGGGGTTCGGCCTCGGCGAACTCCGCCTCGCCGCCGCCCGCCATGAAGGTGAGCGTGCCGGCCTCCGCGCCGACCACTCCCCCGGAGACGGGGGCGTCCAGGGAGCGCGCCCCGGCGGCGGCCGCGGCCTCGTGGGCGGTGCGCGCGTCGGCCACGTCGATGGTGGAGCAGTCGATGAACAGCGTGCCCGGCCGGGCGGCGGCGAGCAGGTCCTCGGCCTGGTAGAGGCCGAGGACGTGGCGGCCCGCGGGCAGCATGGTGATCACCACGTCCGCGGTCGCCGCGGCGTCCGCCGCCGACGCGACCGTCTCGACGCCGGTTCCGGCGGCGGCGGTGAGCAGGCCGGGCATCAGGTCGTAGCCGAGGACCCGGTGGCCGGCCTTGGCGAGGTTCGCGGCCATGGGGCCGCCCATGTGGCCGAGGCCGATGAAGCCGATCGTGTGCTTGCCGTTCACCACGGCACCTCCTGCGGGGTTGCGGTCAGGTGGAGTTCGCCGCCGGCGGGCGGGGCGAAGTAGCGGGCCACGTCGGCGTCGGTGACGTCGGCGAGGGCGGCGGGCGCCCAGCGCGGGCTGCGGTCCTTGTCGACGACCTGCGCGCGGATGCCCTCGACCAGGTCGTGCGAGGCGAGCGCGGCGCAGGAGATCCGGTACTCCTGCTCCAGCACGCATTCCAGCGGGCCGAGGCGGGGCGCGGCGCGCAGGGCGGCGAGCGTGACCTTGAGGGCGGTGGGCGACTTGGTCGCCAGGGTGTCGGCGGCCTCGGCGGCGGCGCGTGCCCCGTGGCCGCGCAGCCGGGCGGTGATCTCCTCCATGGTGTCGGCGGCGTAGCAGGCGTCGATCCAGTCGCGGTGGCCGCTGAGTTCGCCGGGCGGGGGCTGTCGTACGTACGACTGGAGCGCGTCCCAGACCGGCCGCGTGGCGAGGTCGCCGAGCAGCCGGGGCAGGTCGTCGTGCGGGACGAAGTGGTCGGCGAGGCCGCACAGCAGGGCGTCTTCCGCGCCGATGTGCGCGCCGGTGAGCGCCAGGTGGGTGCCGAGTCCGCCTTCGGTGAGGGCCAGCAGGTAGGTGCCGCCGACGTCGGGTATGAAGCCGATGCCGGTCTCGGGCATGGCGACGCGGGAGCGTTCGGTGACGATGCGGACGCTGCCGTGGGCGGAGACGCCGACGCCGCCGCCCATGACGATGCCGTCCATCACGGCGACGTATGGCTTGGGGTAGCAGGCGATACGGGCGTTGAGCCGGTACTCGTCGCGCCAGAAGGCGGCGGAGGCGGTGCCTCCGGCGCGGGCGTCCTCGTGGATGGAGCGGATGTCGCCGCCCGCGCACAGGCCGCGCTCCCCCGCGCCGGTGATGATCACGGTCTGCACGGCCGGGTCACTCGCCCAGCCGGTGAGCGCCGTATCGATGCGCCGGACCATGTCGTGGGTGAGGGCGTTGAGGGCGCCGGGCCGGTTGAGGGTGAGGTAGGCGGCGCGGCCTTCGGTACGGAGCAGTACGGGCTCGTCGGCGGTCACCGGAACGCCTCCGTCAGGCCGCGGGCCACGATGACGCGCATGATCTCGTTGGTTCCTTCCAGGATCTGGTGGACGCGGAGGTCGCGGACGATCTTCTCGATGCCGTATTCGGTGAGGTAGCCGTAGCCGCCGTGCAGTTGGAGGGAGCGGTCGGCGACGGAGTAGCCGGTGTCGGTGGCGAAGCGCTTGGCCATCGCGCACAGCTGCGGCGCGGCGGGATCGCCGCGGTCCAGGACCTGGGCGGCCTGGTGGACCAGGGCGCGGGCGGCGGTGAGTTCGGTGGCCATGTCGGCGAGGCGGAACTGGAGGGCCTGCGCGTCGAGCAGCCGGGAGCCGAACGCCTGGCGGTCGGCGAGATGCCCGAGGCTCTTGTTGAGGGCGCTGCGCGCGCCGCCGAGGGAGCAGGCCGCGATGCCGAGCCGGCCGCCGTCGAGGCCGCTCATGGCGATGCGGAAGCCGTTCCCCGGCCGTCCCAGCAGCCGGTCGGCGGGGATGCGGACGCCGTCCAGGACGACTTGGCGGGTGGGCTGGGCGTTCCAGCCCATCTTCTTCTCGTTGGGCCCGAAGGAGAGGCCGGGGTCGTCCCGTTCGACGACGAAGGCGGAGATGCCGCGGGGGCCGTCCCCGTCGGTGCGGGCCATGACGATGTACACCTGGGCCGCTCCCGCGCCGGAGATGAACTGCTTCACTCCGTCGAGTACGTAGCAGTCGCCGTCGCGGACGGCCCGGGTGCGCAGGGCCCCGGCGTCCGATCCGGCGCCCGGCTCGGTGAGGCAGTAGCTGCCGAGGTCGTCCATGGCGCAGAGGCGGGGCAGCCACCGCGCGCGCTGCTGCGCGTCGCCGTGGCGGTCGATCATCCAGGCGACCATGTTGTGGATGGAGACGTACCCGGCGATGGACGGGCAGCCGGAGGCGAGGGCTTCGAGGATGAGGACGCCGTCGGCGCGGCTGAGGCCGCTGCCGCCCGCGTTCTCCCGTACGTAGATGCCGCCGAGTCCGAGTCCGGCGGCCTTGCGCAGCACGTCGAGCGGGAAGTGCTTGTCCTGGTCCCACTGGACGGCGCGGGGCGCGAGGTGGTCCTCCGCGAAGTCCAGGGTGGCTTCGACGAGGGCCTGTTGGTCTTCGGTGAGCAGGGTCGCGGTCATGGCGCTCATCCCATGGTGGGGAGGGTGAAGCTCGCGCCTTCCTTGGCGCCCGAGGGCCAGCGCGAGGTGACGGTCTTGGTGCGGGTGTAGAAGCGGATGGCGTCGGGGCCGTGCTGGCCCAGGTCGCCGAAACCGGACCGCTTCCAGCCGCCGAAGGTGTGGTAGGCGACGGGGACCGGGATGGGCACGTTGACGCCGATCATGCCGGTGTTCACGCGGCGGGTGAAGTCGCGGGCGGTGTCGCCGTCCCGGGTGAAGATGGCGACGCCGTTGCCGTACGGGTGCTCGCTGGGCAGCCGCAGGGCCTCCTCGTAGTCGGCGGCGCGCACGACGCACAGGACGGGGCCGAAGATCTCCTCACGGTAGATCCGCATCCGCGGGGTGACCCGGTCGAAGAGGGACGCGCCCGCGAAGAACCCGTTCTCGTGGCCGGGCAGGGTGAAGCCCCGGCCGTCGGCGACGAGTTCGGCGCCCTCGTTCACGCCGATGTCGACATAGCGGCGGACCCGGTCGAACGCGTCCCGGCTCACCAGGGGTCCGAAGTCGGCTTCCGGGTCGTCGCTGCGGCCGATGCGGAGCGTGCCGACGCGTTCCTTGAGGGCCGCGACCAGCCGGTCGGCCGTCTCCTCGCCGACGGGCACGGCCACCGAGATCGCCATGCACCGCTCGCCCGCGGACCCGTATCCGGCGCCGATGAGCGCGTCGACCACCTGGTCGAGGTCGGCGTCCGGCATCACGATCATGTGGTTCTTGGCGCCGCCGAAGCACTGGGCGCGCTTGCCGTGGGCGGCGGCGGTGGCGTAAATGTGCGCGGCGATCGGGGTGGATCCGACGAAGCCGAGCGCGCCGACCCGCGGGTCCTCCAGGAGGGTGTCGACGGCTTCCTTGCCGCCGTTGACGACGTTCAGGACGCCGGGCGGCAGGCCCGCCTCCAGGAACAGTTCGGCCAGCCGCAGCGGTACCGACGGGTCGCGCTCGGACGGCTTGAGGATGAACGCGTTTCCGCAGGCCAGGGCTGGTGCTGCCTTCCACAGCGGGATCATCGCGGGGAAGTTGAAGGGGGTGATCCCGGCGGTCACGCCGATGGGGGCGCGCAGCGAGTGGACGTCGATGCCCGTGCCGGCGTTGTCCGTGAACTCGCCCTTGAGGAGGTGCGGGATGCCCGCGGCGAACTCGACGACTTCGAGGCCGCGCTGGATGTCGCCGTGCGCGTCGGCCACGGTCTTGCCGTGCTCGGACGACAGCAGCCGGGCGAGGGAGTCGCGCTCGCCCTCGACGAGCTGGAGGAAGCGCAGCAGGACGCGGGCGCGGCGCTGCGGGTTCCACTCGCCCCACTCCCGCTGTGCGGTGAGCGCGTCGGCGATGGCCGCCTCGGTGTCGGCGCGGCCCGCGAGGGGGACGCGGGCCTGGACCGTACCGGTGTTGGGGTCGTACACGTCGCCGTGGAGGCCGGACGTGCCGGCGGTGTGCTTGCCGCCGATGAAGTGCGTGAGTTCGCGGACCATGGGTGCCTGCTCTCGTCAGGGGAGATCCGGGGACGGCGCGGGGCCGCGGCGGCGGGCGCACGGGTGGGTGCGCCGCCGCGGCGGGCCGCGGGACAGTGAACGCCGGGCCGCCGGACGGACGTCGAAGGCCGCCGGGGCGCGAGGGTCTACGAGCGCGGGGTGGGCCGGTCGCGCTCCGCCGGGTCACCAGGGTCGTGGGTACGGACCGGTGCCATGCGTGTCTGCTCCATCCTCGTGGACAACACGGAACATCCCGCGGCCGGTATCCTGACTCCCGGATCCCCGCGCGCCGCCCGTCTTCCCGGCAGACCTCGCCAGTGACGTGTGGATGGCAGCACACTCCCCGGTCACAGTGGCGGGACCGTGCCGGATTCACACCGGCTTCCCCGCACCGCGGACCTTGTGCCCCGAAGATATAGTTGGACGTCCTAGTAAGTCCACCCCCTCCGGCGACCGCTCCCCGGCACGCCCCGTGTCCCACATCACGTTCCGGGATGTGAACAGCGGTGCCCAGAAAACCCCCTGGCCTCTAGGCTGACCCGTGCAGCTGGTTCGCCCTGCCCCCCAGGCAGGCGCGTCGCAAGAGGGAACCCGGTGGGAATCCGGGACTGCCCCGCAGCGGTGAGCGGGAACGACCGCCGTCATACGCACTGGATCCGGCCATGGGTCCGGGAAGCGACGGCCAGTAGGAATCTGCCCCGGCAGATGTGCCCGCGAGTCCGAAGACCTGCCCGTTGCCCGTACGCGACCGATGGCGTACGGAAATCCCGGTGGCCTCGTGGGCGGGTCGGCGTGCATATCAGGCGGGACACCGCGCGGCTGACGCGCGGACACCGGCCTGGTCCGTCACCCTTCGCGTCCGCGTCCCGCCGCCGGGATCTCAAGGAGTTTCTCGCGAAGGAGATTTCCGTGACAGCGAAGTCCGCAGCCGCGGCAGCACGGGCCACCGTGTATGGCTACCCCCGCCAGGGCGCGAACCGCGAACTGAAGAAGGCCGTCGAGGGCTACTGGAAGGGCCGCGTCACCGCCGACGCCCTCCGGGAGACCGCGGCCGGCCTGCGCCGCGCGAACTGGCGGCAGTTGGCCGACGCCGGCGTCCACGAGGTGCCGACCGGCGACTTCTCGTACTACGACCACGTCCTGGACACCAGTGTCATGGTCGGCGCCATCCCGGCCCGGCACCGCGCCGCCGTCGACGCCGACCCGCTCGACGGCTACTTCGCCATGGCGCGCGGCAACCAGGACGTGGCACCCCTTGAGATGACCAAGTGGTTCGACACCAACTACCACTACCTGGTGCCGGAGCTGGGTCCGGACACGGTCTTCGCCGCCGACTCCGCCAAACAGGCCGCCGAGCTGACCGAGGCCCGTACGCTCGGCCACACCGCGCGGCCCGTCCTCGTCGGCCCCGTCACCTATCTCCTGCTGGCCAAGCCCGCCCCCGGCGTCGCCGCCGACTTCGAACCGCTCACCCTCCTCGACCGGCTGCTCCCCGTGTACGCGGAGATCCTCGCCGACCTGCGCGCGGCGGGCGCCGAGTGGGTGCAGCTGGACGAGCCCGCCCTCGTCCAGGACCGCACCCCGGCCGAACTGAACGCCGCCGCCCGCGCCTACCGCGACCTGGGCGCCCTCACCGAGCGGCCGAAGCTCCTCGTCGCCTCCTACTTCGACCGGCTCGGCGACGCGCTGCCCGTCCTCGCCAAGGCCCCGGTGGACGGCCTCGCGCTCGACTTCACCGAGGCCGCCGCCGCCAACCTGGACGACCTCGCCGCCGTCGGCGGGCTGCCGGGCAAGCGCCTGGTCGCGGGCGTCGTCAACGGCCGCAACATCTGGATCAACGACTTCGAGAAGTCCCTGGCCACCCTCGCCACCCTGCTCGGCCTCGCCGACCGGGTGGACGTGGCCGCCTCCTGCTCGCTGCTGCACGTGCCGATCGACGCGGCGGCCGAGCGCGACATCGACCCGCAGATCCTGCGCTGGCTCTCCTTCGCCCGGCAGAAGACCGCGGAGATCGCGACGCTCGCCCGCGGCCTCGCGCGCGGCACGGACACGATCGCCACCGAGATCGCCGCCAACCGGGCCGACCTGGCGTCCCGCGCCAGCTCCCCGATCACACGGGACCCGGCGGTACGGGCC
>NZ_JBHVHQ010000450.1:0-6815 GCF_042800135.1 Streptomyces sp. NPDC057654
CCCGGAATGCGATCTGCCTCAGACGGAGGCGAGTTCGGTTTCCGGCCGGGTCTCCAGGGGGTGGTGCCGGCTGATGTTCTTCTCCAGGAGCTCGGTGGACGCGCGTACGCCGACCGATGTGGAGGGCGAGAATTCCGGGAGCCGGCCGTCGGCCTTCTTCAACTCGCCGAGCGCGGTGTCGATGGCGGTGTGGGCGGCGAACAGGCAGGGCGTGCTGTAGATGGCCACCTGGCACTCCAGGTCCGTGAGTTCGGAGAGCGAGAGCCGCGGCGACTTGCCGCCCGCGATCTGGTTGAAGAGCAGCGGCTTGTCATCGATGACCTTGCGGATCCGGCGGATCCACTCGACGTCCCGCACCCCGTCGACCAGCACCACGTCGGCGTCGGTCTCCGCGAGCGCCTGGGCGCGGCGCAGGATGTCCTTCTCCTCGGTGGCGTCGGTACGGGCGACGACCACGAGGTCCCGCCGGCTCCGGAGGACGAGGTCCAGCTTCTGGAGGTACTCCTCCAGGGGCAGCACCGTCTTGCCGTCGGCGTGGCCGCACCGGCGCGGGCGCTGCTGGTCCTCAAGAATGATGCCGGACGCCCCGATCCGTTCCAGCCGCTGTACGACGTGGCACGCGACCTCCGGGTCGACGTAGCCGTCGTCGATGTCGACCAGCAGGTGGTGGGTGGGGAAGGCCAGCCGGAGCCGTTCGACGAACGCGACCATGTCCGGCCACGCGATGAACCCGATGTCCGGCAGCCCGTAATGCGAGGCCGCGAAGCCGAACCCGGACACGAAGAACCCGTCGTAGTGCCGGGCGGCGACCGAGGCCGAGTACATGTCGTAGATGCCGACGAGCGGGGTCGTATCGGGCGTGTGGATCTGTTCGCGCAGCGCGTTTCCGTAGCGCATGTCTCTGCTCCTTATGTGCGGCCATGGAGCGGCCGAGGGCGGGGTGGGACGCGCACAGCATCGACTCGGCGATGGCGGTCTGTACGCGGGTCGATGGAGGGGTGCCGAAGGGCCGGACCGGCCCACGGCTGACGAGGGCGGCACGCGGCGACGGCGTGCACACGCTGGGGAGTTGGTGTTCTCTTTGCGGTACGGGCATACATATACCGACATTGCCAGCTCTTTACTCGCCGACACGCGGCCCCCGGCTCCAAGCGGTGACGGGCCGTGAAGGGCCGCGCGACACCGGATGCCGAAGGGCGGGGCGGAGCCCAACTGGTGTGCGCGACAATGGATCTGGCCCGCTCAGCAGGGGCTGAGCGGCCCTCGGGTCCTGGCGGACGGCGATACGTGCACGCGGCAACGTATGTCGGGCGCCAACTCCGTTGCCGACAGGCATGGTTCACCCGAAGGGGGCGGGCTAGGGTGCGCTGATGACCGCGCCCCAACCCTGGCCCGCCACTGTCCCTCTGCTGGCCCCACGCCTTTACCTGGAACCACTCCGCGTCGAACACGCGCGTGAGGCAGTCACGCTCCTGGATGACCCCCGCCTCCACACCTGGACGGGCGGCGCCCCCAGCACACTCGCCCAGCTGGAAACCCGCTACGCCCGCCAGTCCACCGGCCGGTCACCGGACGGCGCCCAGGGCTGGCTGAACTGGATGCTCCGCCGCACCGCTGACGCACAGCTGATCGGCACCGTACAGACCACGCTGCGCCGCCCGTCCGCCGCCCGCCTTGAGGCGACGCTCGCCTGGGTGATCGGCGTCGACTACCAGGGCAACGGATACGGACGAGAGGCCGCCCTCACCATGGCCCGCTGGCTCCGCGCCCACGGCGCGACCGAACTGGTCGCGTACATCCATCCGGAGCATGAGGCGTCCATGGGCATCGCACTGGCTCTCGGCCTGACCGCGTCCGAGGCGATGGTGGGCGGCGAGGTGCTGTGGAGCGGCTGAAACGATGCCGGAAATCGTCAGACCCTCCGCTGTCACACTGCCGCACCAGGTGTACCGCGTGTGGCATAGCCGAGCGAACCTGGAGGAAGGCGAGACGTCGGTTGGAGTGCTGCTACGTCGTCCGACAATCGCATCGACTGTCGGTCTGCTGGGGCCAGTTCAAGCGCTCCAGCGTTGGGTGTAGCCCTCTCGCATCGGTCCGCCGACAGCATCGAGTACTTGCTCGGCGGCCGTTGCCAACGGGGCCGGGTCGGCGTGCTCGGCCACCGCCCGGTGGCCGTTGAGAAGGGCCTCGCCCCGGATGGCGTCAGCGTTGAGCAACCGCCGTGGCAGCCACTTGCCGATGCCTGTCCAGCCGCCGCGGTGGGCGAGGAGAAGGTGGGCCGCCTCGCGCAGGGTCGCGTCAGCGAGGGCGAGCTGTTCGTACCGCTCGGTCGGTGCGGTGTCCGTCAGGTCGTCCATGAAGCACGTGAGGACGTAACGGCCTCGTTCCCACTCCGCCGGAGTCAGCGGGGGCGGACCGGCCGCCAGCACTGTCCGCGCCTGCTCGCGCGTACGGGCCACATGCCCGTACGGGTCGGCCAGCGGCAGACCCTGGTCATAGAGGAACAGGACGGTTCCCCGGCGGAGGGCCCGGTCGCGCGCGAAGTGCTCGGGAACGTCCTCAAGAGTGTGCAGGAAGAGTTCGGCCAGGCGGCCGTCGTGGCGCACCACCTCACGACGGCTGGTCTCCCCGCTCGGGAGGAGAACGGCAACGTCGAGATCGCTGGTCGGCCTGGCACGGCCCTGGGCGGCCGAGCCGCCGAGTATGGAGCCCAGGGCGTGCGGGAAACGGTCCGCGATCAGGCCCAGCGCTTGAGCGGCCGGAGTGTTGTGATCATCCATGGACGGTCATCGTGCCAGCCAGGGGAAGCGGCTCGGGGCCGGCCGGACTCTCTCCGCCCCTCCATGATGACCTTCCCCGCCGCGCCCCGGAAGGTCAGGCCGTGCCATCCGCTTCCTCGGCTACCTCTCGCATGTCCGATTTCGGCCGCCCGGTTTCCTCGAACCTGTGGTGGAATCCCGACTTCCGCAGACTCTGGGCGGGACGAACGGCCTCCCCGCTCGGCGAGCACGTGCGTTTGCCCGAGAACTGCAGCTCTCAGGAACCGCCATCGGAATGACGCTCGCGCCTACCGCACCGAAAGTCCGCTCGCCCCGGCTCTTTCCGCCTCGGCCTCCGGGTACGGGGTCCGCTTGCCCGTGGTGAGCAGGCGGCCGTGGAATCGGTCCAGTACCAGGGAAGCCGGGGCGTGCCGGTCGATGATCGCGGCGATCTCGGGCGGGATGCCGACGCCTCTTTCTCCCGCGAGCCAATTGCGCAGAAAGGTGCTGTGCTCGGCGCCGCCGCGCACACCGTCCGGCAGGTGATGGCGCAGCAGATGAGCTCCCATATAGCGGGCGTCATACATACGATGCCGGGAAAGGAACTCGGTCTCTTCCCGGGACAGCTGAAACCCGGAGCTGAGGGCGAGACCGAAGTCCGCGAAGTAGACCAGTCGGCCATCGGTCAGTACGTTGCGGAAGTGGGCGTCGAAGTGTACGAGGCCGCGGGAGCTCATAAAGGCGGCTCCCTGCATGAGAGCCTCTGCCGTCCACGCGTACGCGGGCCCGTCCGCGTCCTCCGCAGCGCCCGCTCTCCTTTCGCTCAGCCACGCGTCGAGCGTCTGCGGTACATGTTCCAGAAAGATCACGAGGCTGGAGGAGGACTGGCCGATGGCCTGCATACGGCTCCGTACGGCTGACGAGCCCTCCCAGTGCGCGACCGCTCCCTCGACTCCGCCGAATTCATCGGCGAACCCTTGGAGAGGGGAATCCGGGAGGACCCGCTAGTGATACATGAGGGGAATGCCTTGGTATTGGTTCCCGAGGACCCAATTGGTGGTCATGGTATGAACGGCCAGCTCGCGCCAGGCCCCGAAACCCGCCGAGCCCATCCCGTACTGATAGAACATCGGCAGCCCGAAGACGTTCTCCGTCGACCGTACGTTCTCCGGCCGCATCTCGATGTCGGTCAAGGGGACGCGCTTGACGAAGACTCTGGCCCCATCGACCTCAAGCTCCGCCGACCTACCCCCTATCCCGGACCCGAGGGGAGTCGCGGCGGCGACTGCCTCGCCGAGTCGACGGTCGCTCAGTAGCGACAAGCGCGTGGATACGGATCCGTACCTGGCCAGGCGCGCGAAGTCCGACGTGTTTGTGTTCGGATGCGGATTCGGATTCGGAGCCTGCTGGTCCATCTATGAAGCCCCACCATTTCTCACTTCCTGAGCCGTCAACCTCAGGAATCGCCCGACGAACGCCCGCGACAGTACAGGGCAGCACAGGACCGTACGGAATGGGGCCGGGATGCTCCGTACGTACAGGTCAGGAGCGCGAGCGGCCTCGGGGAGGGGGAAGCAGCGTGCTCCGCCGCCCGCGCCCGAGGCCGCTCGACGTAGGTGTTACCGCTGTGCGTTGGCGCGGCGGCGGCTCAGTGCGATGAGGCCGGCTCCGGTGCCCAGGGCGACTGCGGTGCCGCCCGCGGCCCAGGGGAGCGCGCCGTTCGCGCCGGTGGCGGCCAGGTGACCGTCGGACTCGGACTGGGCGGCGGTCACGGTCTGGTCGGCGGAGCCGCCGGCAGGACGCGCGCCGTCGACGGCCGCGACCGCCCGCACGTCGCCGTCCTTGCCGCCCTGCTTCTGGTCCTTACCGGCAGGCTTGGTGTCCTGGCCCTTCTTCTCCTGCTCGTCGTCCTTGTGCTCCTTGGAGCCGTTGCCGTCCTTGCCGTTCTTGGCGTCTTTGGCGTTCTGCTCGTCCTTCGAACGGGCGGTGAACTGGCCCTCGTCGATGAACTTCTGGACGTCCTCGGGGGTGCCCTTGAGCGCGGCGATACCGGCCGCGCGCACCTCGGGGCCGCCCTTGCCGATGATCTTGCCGACCAGCACCCTGTTGTCGATGATCTTCAAGTCATGCCGCTCGGTGTCCAGGAACTTCTGCCGGTCGGCGGCCGTACCGTTCATCGCGTGCTGAGCGCCCTCTCGGACACCACGTCCGGTCTTCGGGTCGTCGATGATCCGCTGGATCTCGGAGCGGTTGTCCTCATCACGCGCCGTGTACTGGCCCACTTCGAGGAAGTGGGTGATGGACGCGCGGGAGTTTTCCCTCAGGGCGTCGTTGCCGGCCTTCCGCACCGCCTTGCCGCCCACACTCATAATCTGCACGAGGCGGACTCGGTCGTCCGCCAACTGGGCCTGGTCCCGGCCGGTCTCCAGGAACGCACGCATCTCGGCAGGCGTGCCCTTGAGCGCCTTCTCCGCGGCCTCGCGCAGGACGCGGCCGGACTTCTTGTCGGCGACGATGCGCTCGATCTCGGCCCGGTCCTGCTCGGCCTGCGAGCCGCCGTCCTTGACCGAGACGCTTCCCTCGGCCGAATGGGACCCGTCGGCGGCGATGGCAGGGGAGGAGAGCAGGACGGCGGGGGCTATAGCGGCGGCCACAACAGCAGCGGACACGCGTGCCAGTTTCACTCAGGACTCCTCAACGCGTAGACATATAAAGACCCGAAGAATCGCGCGAGCCGACACAAGCGGCTGCGAAGCGATGGGTAACGGACATAGTAGGTTGCCCATTGACCGGCACTTTACGTGGGGCCTCCGTAGAGGCCCTGTCGACGCCTTACCTCGTCTATGCCTCGTCTATGCCTCGTCGAAGTCCGCCCGGCGGCCCATTCCTCCACCCCTGCTCACATGCTGAGGGTGTGTCCGGTCGTCGCGTCCACATGGTCCGGGACCTCGTCGTGACGATCGCCGACCGTCGGCGTCCCGGTGGGCTCGAACAGGAGAATCGCCGCGCCGGAGGAAGAATGCGGCTTGTGTTCCGTGCCGCGGGGGACGGTGAATACGGCGTCTTTCGGGAGTACGACCGTGCGTTCCCCGGCGGGTTCGCGCAGGGAGATGCGCAACTCGCCGTCGAGTACGAGGAAGAACTCGTCGGTGTCGTCGTGGACGTGCCAGACGTGTTCGCCCTCGACCTTGGCGATACGGACGTCGTAGCCGTTCACGCGCGCGGCGATGCGCGGGCTCCACAGGGCGTCGAAGGAGGCCAGGGCCTTGCCGAGGTGCAGGGGTTCGTTGTTCATGCGCTCATCCTGAGCTGTGGTGCGGGAGCAGCACGAGTGCTAGGAATCGCACATGAAGAAAGAATCCTCGCACGAGCCGTACGCGCCCCGCCGGGAGCAGGCGTCCCGCCCGCAGAGGGACGCACCGGTCTCAGCGGACGCCCTGCACCGCGTCGTCGTGATCGTCGATGAGAACTCGAACCCCTTCGAACTCAGCTGCGCGATCGAGATCTTCGGCCTGCGCCGCCCGGAGCTCGGCCGCGATCTCTACGACTTCAGGCTCTGTTCCCCCGAGCCCCGCACCCTGATGCGGGACGGATTCTTCACGCTCACGGGCGTCGCCGACCTGGAAGCGGCCGACACGGCGGACACCCTGATCGTCCCCAACCGCCCCGACATCGAGGTGCCCCGCCGCCCGGCCGTACTCGATGCCGTCCGACGGGCGTACGCGCGCGGCGCGCGGCTGGTCGGTTTCTGTAGCGGCGCCTTCACGCTGGCCGAGGCCGGTGTGCTCGACGGCCGCCGGGCCAGCGCGCACTGGCAGTGGGCGGACGATTTCCGGGCCCGCTTCCCGTCCGTCCATCTCGCACCGGACGTGCTGTTCGTGGACGACGGCGACATCCTCACCGCCGCGGGCAGCGCCGCCGCCCTCGATCTCGGGCTGCATGTGGTCCGCCGGGACCACGGTGCCGAGATCGCCAACTCGGTGAGCCGGCGACTGGTCTTCGCTGCCCACCGGGACGGCGGGCAGCGGCAGTTCGTGGAACGCCCCATGCCCTACC
>NZ_JBHVHQ010000451.1:0-6814 GCF_042800135.1 Streptomyces sp. NPDC057654
AAAGTGAAGGGGCGCGCTGCGCTGCGCCCGGGGGCGCTGGCCGTTCAGGATGCGGTTTCCGCCCGTAGAAGAGCAGCCCTCGGCTGGGGGAACTCCACTCCGACGGCCGCCGCGCCCGGTATGCCCGACACGCCAGGTCCACCCTTCAACAGGGTGCAGTTACCTCCCGATTCCGCGTCCCATAAGGCGCTTTTGTCGGGTGGTAACCGCACCCTACCTGCCGGTAGCCAGCTGCGGAGCGCAGCGGAGCCTCCTACGGTCCCCACCGCCGTCCCACCCGTCACTGCATGCGCTGTGGACCCGCAGGGGCAACCCTCCCGACACCACGCATTGATGAGCGGTAAAAGTATTGACGCTACCGAACTGCGCAACTCGCAGGGGAGGAGTGCGGCCTCCTATCCGATGAGCACGCTGCGATCGAAATGCTGCATGACTGGCACCGCGATAACAGCGTCAGCGTCGCCCGTGACGGTGCCATTGAGTGGCAACTCGCGTAATGGGCATCGTTGAGCGCTCGTAGATACGCTCGGCGGCGAAAGCACTGCAATCGTCCCTGGCAACCCTCGGGAGCGGACAGACCACACCCCCAGGGTTCAGGCTCTTGTACGTACTGGGACCGGCTGGCTCAGGTCTCGGAGGCGTCGCTGTTCAGGGCTCGCTCGATGCGGCGTTCCCCCTGGCGGCAGAGTCCCAAGCCCGCAAATGGGGGCCAGTTGGATCACTGCCTGGCAAGCCAAGGCGAGAGAATGGCAGCGAACTCTTCGTCAGGAATCTGCAACCCTCCCCAACCAAACCCCTCCCACGCTTGCGCACGCTGTAGAACAGGCAACGAAATTTTGAAAGAAATGCGGAATGAGGCGATAAAGGAAATGACGCCGAATCCCGCACCCAACGTCTCCCTGGAAAGCGATGCGAGCTCCACCGCACCCTTTCCCTCTGCGTGAGCCGCTCTCAGTACGCGCGCTACTTCTTCCATATCGTCCATCTTGCCTCCGGCTGGCCTGAATCAGTTATCAGGGGCTAGTAATCCGTCTGACTTCGTGATCTTTCCGGACCCGGCTGGGGACGCGTACGGCCACCACGTGATCATCGGTTGGTGTGTGGACAAACGAAGATCGTGCGGCACCCCACCGGCCAACAGAATTCGCACCACCCCACCCGAAAGCATGAGCCGATACATCTGACCGTCCCGGAGATCCGTTGCCTGCTCACTGCGGTCCTCGTTCCGCCGGCCATCACCACGGTCACACTGCTGCGCTGGTCCAGCCGACGCCGACACCATCAGTCAGCGGCTCGACGCAGTCACTACCGACGACGATCTCTCAAGGAACCCACCAGATGGACCAGGAAGCCGCGCTTAGGTAAGGCCGTTTGCCGGACAGCCGGTTCTACGCATACCTGCGAGGCATGTATGCGGCCGATTCAGCGGATCGTTGGAGCTGGTGGCGCGACCACTTCGCGCAGCTCGGCGGCGGCCTGAGCCATGAGCTGAGCGAGGGTGGTGTCCGGCTCGGCCAGCCAGCGGGGCATGGCGCGCCTGTGGATCGCCAGTACCACGTCGATGAAGAAGCGTGCTTTTCCGGGCTCGACGCCGCGGCCCTCCAGCGCCGCTGCCAGCGCGTCGGCGATGGCGGCGAGCTTGATCAGATCGCGCTCGGCCAGTGCCGGGTTGGCGGCGATCACCTTTCCCCGGCGCAGCAGGAACTCGCGTGGACGGAAGATCTCCTCGGCGGTCCCCAGCGCGGTCAGCAGCGTCTCGATCGGGGTGAGGCCCGGGTCGGCTGCTTCGACCTGGGCGACGAGGTGGGCCTCAAGTTCGTTGCCGGCGAAGAGGACTTCCCGCTTGTCGGGGAAGTAGCGGTAGAAGGAGCGCTCCTTCAGACCGGCGGCGCCTGCGATCTGTGCCACCGAGGTGCCCTCGAACCCCTGCGTCTCGAACAGTTCGAGCGCCGCGCGTTCGAGTCGGCCCTGTGCGTCAGATTCCCATCGCGGCATGCCCACCAGGGTACGACAACAGGAGCTGTCGTCAGTTGGTACGGTCGATGACAACAGATGCTGTTATCGCTCGAGAGATCGTCATGAAGGCTCTTCAGTTCGACCGGTTCGGGTCCCCGGACGTGATCGTGCTCCGCGAGGTCCCGAAGCCGGAGCCAGGACCCGGTCAGATCAGGATCGCTGTGCGGGCGTGCGGCCTGACGCCGGCCGACTGGCACGTCGCCGACGGTCTCCTCGCCGATCATCTGCCGCCGCTGCCGCGCGGGCTCGACCTTGAGGTCGCGGGCACCGTCGACGCGCTCGGCGAGGGCGTCACCGGCGTTCAGATAGGCGACCGCGTGTTCGGCCCGGCCTCCTTCGACGGCCCGACGGCCGGCGCCGCCGAGTACGCGCTGATGCCGGCCTGGGCACGTATTCCCGAGGGCGTAACCGCCGAGCAGGCCGCAGCGCTGCCGATGGCGGCGGCGTGACCGCAGACGATCTCAGCACGGCGACATGGATCAAGAGCAGCTACAGCGGAAACAACGGCGGCAATTGCGTTGAGGTGGGCCGAGGCGTGGGTATCCGCGTTGTTCCCGTTCGTGACAGTAAGGCCCCGCAGGGTCCGGTGATCGTGTGCAGCCGAGTGGCGTGGGCGTCGTTTGTCGCGTTCGCGGCCGGGTGTGAAGTCTGAGGGCGGTCCAATTCCCCTGGTGCTCAGCCCAGTCTGGTGAGCCAGCGCTGGCACAGATCTGTGGTGACTGGCTCGTACAGTTCCGGACTCGATGCTTCGGTGAGGAACTGCGTCAGCAGTTCGATGTCCGCCTCGTCGATGTCGACGCTGTCCAGCATATGAACTGCGAAGGCCCACTCCGGCAGTTCCTTGACGTCCAACTCCCCGGACGCACAACGGTGCAGCACGCATCGTGCAGCCCTGCGGTCCAGGGTCACTGGGTTCCCAAGGGCCTCCGTGGCCGCCATGGCTGCCGCGTGACCGTCGTATCGGTTCGCTGTGCGGACCAAGCTGTCCAGCGGTGACTCCCACCTCAGCAGGTTGGTCATGGCTTCGCGAGCATTCGACTTCACGTAACTGATCTCCCGAGCGAAGATGAGGTGGGCTGCGGAGCTCCGATGCTGCCCCAATGAAAACACCAGGCAGACGGGCTTCACCCGAGTGATCCGGCACCGGATGCCGGATGCCGGATGCCGGGCCGGCGCCCGGCGCGTACGGGGTGCCCTCGGCGCTCGCCAGGTGCTCCTGGTGGAAGCGGAGCATCGTCCGGGCCGTCGGCGGCAGGTCGGAACAAGGGCGCGCCACCGCCGCATGGTCTCCCCCTCGCCCGGCCGGGGCGCGGTGTCGCCGATGGCGGTGGCAAGGCGCTGGAGTTGCGCGGCGAGTTCGTGGCGTTCCAGTGGTGTGAAGCGCGCCGGCCCCTCGCGCTCGCTTCGACGTCGGCGAGTTTCCGAGAGCCGTCCGCTTCGCCCCATTCACCCCCTCCGCGGTTGCCCGCCCCTCACATGACTGTTAGCTTGCTAAGTGAAGTTGTTAGCAAGCTAACCTTTAGGAGGCTAGGAGTTATGGACTTCCCCGCACGCATAGACGTCCACAACCACATCGTTCCGCCGGTCTGGGCCGAGACCCTGGCCGCGCGCGGCATGAACTCCGGCGGCTGGGCCATCCCGGCCTGGAGCCCCGAGAGCGCGATCGCGATGATGGACCAGCAGGGCATCGCGACCGGCGTCATGTCCGTCACCTCGCCCGGGGTCCACCTCAGCGATGGCGACGACGCGGTCGCCCGCGACCTGGCTCGCGCCGTCAACGAGTACGGTGCCGAGGTCGTCAAGGACCACCCCGACCGCTTCGGCCACTTCGCCAGCATCCCGCTGCCCGACATCGACGCCGCGGTCGCCGAGGCCGTGTACGCGCTCGACGTCCTCGGCGCCGACGGCGTGGTGCTGATGTCCAACGCCCACGGCAAGTACCTCGGCGACCCGGACTTCGAGCCCCTGTGGGCCGAACTGGACCGCCGCTCCGCGAACGTCTTCGTCCACCCCGCGCAGCCCCCGATGGCGCTGCTGCCCGGCACCCCCGCCCCGCTGGCCGACTACGTCTTCGACACCACCCGCACCGCGCTGAACATGGTGCTCAACGGCGTCATGGACCGCTACCGCAACGTGCGCGTGATCCTCTCCCACGGAGGCGGCTTCCTCCCCTACGCCGCCTACCGCTTCTCCGGCCTGACCTCCACGGTCGTCGACCGGACCCGCGAGGCCGACGACATCCTGCGCGACCTGAAGCGCTTCTACTTCGACACCGCGTTGTCCGCCAGCCCCTCCGCCCTCCCGGCCCTCTTCGCCTTCGCCGAGCCCGGCCACGTCCTCTACGGCAGCGACTGGCCCTTCGCTCCCCAGGAAGCCGGGACCTACTACAACAACTTCCTTGAGAACTACCCCGACTTCGCCCCGGGCCAGGCCGCAGCCGTCGACCGCGGCAACGCCGAGGCGCTCTTCCCCCGCCTCGCCCGCTGAGGTCGGCTCCACCTGGCGCGCATTTCGCATCAGCGGAGTGCTGCGATGCCCCGCACCGACGGTACGGGGCATCGGCGCGTTGTACCGGGCGGCCGGAGTCCGGCGACTGGTGGCTGGTGTTCGACATCCGACATCCGATGCCCGACATCCGATGCCCGGTGCCCGATGCCCGATGTCAGTTCGCCGGGCGGGTGCGGATCGCCGCGCGTGTGGGCGATGACCACGCGGAACAGCGCGTCGCGCAGCCGTCGCATGCCGACCACTTCCGCCTCGGAGATCTCCCGTGCACGTACGGGCGTCGGCGTGAGCCGCGGTCGCTCTGCCCAGTCGGCGAGGCCGGCGGGTAGCCCGTTGGTTGCGGAGGGCTCCATGTAACCAATATGGCTGGCTCCATGGCGCTGAGCTGGAAGCTGGTCATCGACAGTACGAACGCGCCCGCCCTCGCGGACTTCTGTGCCGCCGCCCTGGAGTACGAGGTGGAGGACCCCGGCGCGCTCATCGAGTAGTTGCTGGCCGTCGGCCACATCGGCGAAGAGGCGGTTGTCGAACATCACGGCCGTAAGACCTTCCGCGGCTATACCGCGATCCGCCACCCCGAGGACCCGTTCGACACGACCAGCGGCTGCTTTTCCAGGACGTACCCGAGGGCGAGGTGGGCAAGAACCGCCTGCACCTCGACGTCCATAGCGAGCCCGGCGGCCTCGATGCGCTGGTTGCCCGGCTGGAAGGGGATCGCGAACGTCCGTGCTATCAGCGCGCTGGGCTGTCGGAGGAAGTCAAACCGGCGCGCGGGGTGGGGTTTTGACGGTACGGTGACTGTGTCATCACGCTCCGTGTGTACGTACGGAGCGGCCCTCAGTGGTGCTGTCAACACCGTCCTGAGGGCCTTCACCGCGAGTGGAATCGAAGGTCCCACTGAGATGCTTCGGCATGTTATCGCGCCCATGAGGCGCTATGTGAAGGCGTCGCACGACGTAGTCCGCCATCGCCGTCTGGAGAGCGATGCGAAGGTCCTCCTCCTGTATGTACAGGGGCTGCCCGAGTCCGAGGCGGCGAGGCCGCTGGGTGAGCATGCGGCGCAGCTCGGGATCAAGGGGCGGGCGTTCCAGAAGGCGAAGCAACAGCTCATCGAGGGCGGTTACTTCCATGACTGGAGGTGGCAGGGTGAGCGGGGCCGCTGGATGACGGACCAGGTGTTCGCGAATGTGGTCCTGAGTGCGGAGGAGGCGGTGCGGGTACGGGACGGCGACGGGTCGCCCCCGCCGAGCACGCCAACCCCGCCGAGCACGCCAACCTCGCCGGGTTCGTCAACCTCGCCGAGTTCGCCGAGTACGCAGTCTCCGACGGTCGGTGAGCCGACGGGCCGGAGGGCCGGTGGTTATCTCCGTAAGAAGAAGAACGAGGAAAAGAACTCCTCCCACCCACCCACCGAGGCCCTTCCGGTCCCTGCCTTCCTCGTTCCCCACCTGGCCGAAGCCGAACGAGTTCTCCTCTCCCTCCGCCACACCGACCGCCGCCTCCGCCTCGGTGCATCGGAAGCCCGCGAACTCGCCGTCGCCGCCGCCGAATGGTTCCTACGCGGCGCGAGGTCCGCAGAACTGCGAGAAGCCCTGACCACCGGCCTCCCACCCGAAGGAGTCCGCTACGCCCCCGGCTTCGTACGCCGCCGCCTCACCGACAAACTGCCGGAGGTCCGCAGCATCCCGGAGCAACAACAACGCGCCCGCGCAGCCGAACCACCAACCCCGCCACCCCAGTTCACAACCTGCCAGGGCACCGGCAACGAACACGTCTTCCGGCCCGTAGCCGACGAGACGTATTGCGGGGCTTGCCGACAGGCGCGGGCGGAGGCGGCCTATGCCGCGGCCAGGGCCGAACTGAAGTGAGGGCGGGGGTGGGTGGGGCGGCGTGGGCTGACGGGAGTTCCCACCCGGCGGGGGACGCGGATGCCCAGGGCGGGGCTGCGGTCTGTTCGGGTGGGACTGGCCTTGGCGGTGCTTCGGTTTGCCCGGCTTCTCGCTTCCGGAGCAGGCTGTGAGCAGGGCTGCGCTGGGGGCTGGATGGCGGTCAGCAGGTCAAGGGGTGCTGGCGGGGCGGCAGCGTACGGCCTCGTTGATGGCCGTACGCAGTGCTTCCGGTGAGGTGAGTTGCAGCCAGGGGCGCGAAGCGTCGGGGGTGGCTTCGGGGAGGAGCCATAGCCGGTTGCCGTTGTACGTGCCGGGGGCCGGTGCGGTGATGGGGTGCCGGGGCTGCTTGGTGGGGCGGTATTCGGCTCGGCCGGGTGCTGCTTTCGTCTCGGACCCTCCGGGTC
>NZ_JBHVHQ010000452.1:0-6810 GCF_042800135.1 Streptomyces sp. NPDC057654
GAACGGAGGGGACGGCAGGAAACCGCCCGGTCAGCGGCTCGGGCGCCGGGCCGGCCGTTCGCGGGGTCAGTGGGTCGGCGGCGCCGGGGCCGAGTCCGGCGCGGCGCCCTCACCGGCCTGCCGCGCGACCTCCCCCTCCCCGCCCCGGTAGCGCCCCGGCAGGAACAGCCCGACGACCACGGCGGCGGCGCAGACCACGACGCCCGCCCAGAACGCCTGGCCGAAGGCGTGGGCGAGGGGCGCGGCCAGGCTCGGGTCGTCGGCGGCGCTGGGCGTGCCGGTGGCGCCGGGGATCGCGGCGGCGATGCGGTTCTGGAAGAGGAGCGCGAGACCGCCGGTGCCGACGGCGCCGCCGAGTTGCAGGAGTACGTACAGCGCGCTGGTGGCCCGCGCCGCCACCGCTTCTCCGATGGCCTGGTAGGCCGCGCCGAGGGCGGGTCCGAAGGTGGCCCCGGTGCCGACGCCGCGTACGAACAGCCAGAAGGCGAGCCATCCCTGGCCGGTGCCGGCGTCGATCTGGGTGTAGGCGAACGTGCCGACGCAGGCCAGGGCCATGCCGAACGGGACGACGCCGCGCGCGCCGAAGCGCTCGGTGAGGCGGCTGACGAACGGCAGGACGAGGGCGGCGCCGAGCCCCTGCGGGGCGACCATGAGCCCGGCGTGCACGGGGCCCTCGCCGCGGACGATCTGGTCGTACAACGGGATCATGAACAGCCCGCTGTTGACGGTGAAGCCGAGCATGAACAGCATGACCGTGCAGCGGGCGAACTTGCCGTTGGCGAAGAGCCGCAGATCGATGAGGGGCACGCCCTTGGTGCGCAGGGCGTGCGCACCGTAGCCGAGCAACAGCAGAACCCCGAGAACGACGGGAACCAGCACGGTGGCGGAACCGGGCCGCGCGCCCGTACCGGCCTGGGAGAGTCCGTAGACGAGGAGCCCGAGGCCCGGGGAGAGCAGGGCGAAGCCGAGGGAGTCGAAGCCGCCGTCGGCGGGCCGGGCGGCGGGCTGGTCCTTGGGCAGAACGCGCCGGGCCAGCAGGAGGGCGGCGGCCCCGATCGGCAGGTTGAGGAAGAACAGCCAGCGCCACCCCGCCAGTTCCATGACGGAACCGCCGATCACCGGCCCGAACACCGGGGCCAGCATCATCGGAATCTGCACCAGGCTCATCACCCGGCCCACGCGGCGCGGCCCGGCGGTCCGGGCGATCATCGTCTGCGCGACCGGCTCGATGAGCCCGCCCGCGAAGCCCTGGACGATACGGAAGACGATGAGGCTCGGCGCGTCCCACGCAAGCCCGGACAGCGCGGAGGCTACAAGGAACAGCGCGAGCGTCCCCATCCACATCCGCCGCCCGCCGAACCGGTCGACGGCCCACCCCGACAGCGGAATGGCCACGGCCATCGCCAGCATGTACCCGGCGCCGATCCACTGGATGGTCGACAGCGGCGAGTGGAGGTGCTCCCCGATCCTGTCCATGCCGACGCTGACGATCGTGGTGTCCAGCAGCGCCAGAAACGCACCGAGGATCAGCAGCCCGCACGCCAGCCCGGTCCGCCGGTCCATCCGGTCGGGGTCCGCCCCCGCCACGCCGCCGGGATCGCCGCTCGCCGCCTTCATGGACGTCCTCCGCTCATCGGCCGACTACGGGAAGTGCCCGCCCAACAGTAGTGGTCACTACACGAATTGATCGCCGATCAGCCAAGTCGGCTGACCGCCTGGGTGCGGGCCGACGGCGCCGCTCGCCACGGCCGCGTGCGCGGCGGCGGCGCTTGCGTCGGCGCTAGCCTGACGGTATGGGATCTGCTGGAGAACGCCTCAAGACCACCCGCAAACTGCGGGATCTGACGCAGAGCGATCTGGCCCGCGCGTCGGGAGTCTCGAAATCCGTGATCACAAAACTCGAACAGGGAGAACGGGAAGGGGCCCGCCTCGAAACGTGGCGGAAACTGGCCCATGCGCTGCGCGTCCCGACGATGTACCTCGCGGGCGACCGGGACGGCGACGGGGCGGACCCGGACACGGAGGACCGTTGGGCGGCCGTACGCGCCGCCGTCGCCGCCCCGCCGGTCTCCTCCGAGGAGGAGGATCTGCCCACCGTCACCGGTGTGGCCGACGCGTTGAAGGCGGCCCAGCCGCTTTTCAAGAGCGACGCGTTCGCCGCGTTGGCGGTGGTCGCCCCGGCCCTGGTGCGCGACGCCGACGCACTCGGTCCGGAGGGTCGGGCCGTGCGCGTACGGACCCTGCAACTCGTCGGATGGCTGCTGACGCAGACGCGCCAGTTCGCGGCGGCGGAGACGGCCCTGACCCGCGCCTTGGACGATGCCGGGGACCGCCTACAGGTGGCGGCCACCGTCAACACGCTGTGCTGGCTGCGTCTGCGCCAGGGAAGGCTGGGCGAGGCCCGCGAACTGGCGACGCACTGGGCCGACGAGACCGAACCCCGGATCTCCCGCGCGACGCCCGCCGAACTCAGCACGTGGGGATGGCTGCTGCTGCGCGTGTCGGCGGCAGCGGTACGCGACAACGCTCCGGGCGAGGCCGAGGACGCACTGCGCCTCGCACGGTCGGCGGCGGTGGCCGTCGGACGCGAGTACGCCCCGGAGAACGACCACCTCCGCACCTTCGGCCCCGTGACCGTCGCCTTGAAGCGCGCCGAGAACGCCGCCGTCGTCGACCGCCCGGACGTAGTCCTACGCCTCGCCGAGCGCGTACCGACCGGCGGCCTCCGGCCGACCAGCAACAACCGCAACCGTCACTACCTCGACGTAGCCGACGCCTACGCCAAAACCCGCGACTACAGCGCGGCAGTTGAACGCCTCATGGTCATCCGCGACGGCTCACCCGAGTGGCTGCCACAGCAACGATTCGCCCGCGACATCATGGAGCGCCTGGTCAAGGGCCACCGCACGCGCACGCCAGAGATGCGCGAACTGGCCGGGGCAGTCGGCCTGGCGTTGTGATCGCGCGAGCACGCATCAAGGGGTAGGCGGCGCTAGCCTGGAGGTATGGGTTCCGCTGGAGAACGCCTCAAGACCACTCGCGAACTGCGGGACCTGACGCGAAGCGATCTGGCCCGCGCGTCGGGAATCTCGAAATCCGTGATCACAAAACTCGAACAAGGAGAACGGGAAGGCGCCCGCCTCGAAACGTGGCGGAAACTGGCCCATGCGCTGCGCGTCCCCACGATGCATCTGGCCGGAGACCCCCGACCGGAGAAGACGGACACGACGACCGAGACTCAGTGGACGGCCGTGCGCGCGGCCCTGGCCGCTCCGCCGCCGGTCGAGGGCGATGCGATCGAGACTGACGCGCCCACCATCGAAGGCGTGAGTGACGCAGTGAAAGCCGCACAGGCCCTCGTGACGGCGGACGAGTACGCGACGCTGGCCCAGGTCACCCCGGCCCTCATCCGCGACGCGGACGCCCTCGGCCCGGAGGGGCGCGCGGTGCGCGTACGTGCGCTGCAACTCGTCGGCATGGTGATGGTTCACAACCGTCAGTTCGACGCCGCCGAACTGGCGCTGAGGCGCGCGATGTCGGACGCGGCGGACCGCTTGGAGACGGCCGCCAGTGTGGACACCCTGTGCTGGCTCAAGCTGCGGCAAGGGCGGCTGGGCGAAGCGTACGAACTGGCGGTGCACTGGGCCGACGAGACGGAACCGCGCCTGTCCCGCGCCACGCCCGAGGAACTGAACGCGTGGGGCAGCCTCCTGCTGATGGTGGCCGCCGCGGCGGTGCGGAACAACAACCCGTCGGCCGCGGCCGACTCGATGAAACTGGCCCGCGCCGCGGCGGTGGCAGTGGGCAAGGAGCAGCGCAGCAGGCGCGACGCCATCCGCTCGTTCGGCCCCACCACGGTCGCGATGAAGACAGCCGAAATCGCCTCCGTCCTCGACCAGCCCGACCGGGTGCTGCGCCTCGCCGAACGCGTCCCGCTCGGCGGGCTCTCACCGAGGTGGAACAACCGCAACCGCCACCTCCTGGACGTGGCCGACGCGCACGCCCGAACTCGCGACTATCCGGAAGCAGTTGAGCTTCTTCAGCGCGTCCGGAACGACTCCCCGCAATGGCTGCCGCAGCAGCGCTACGCGCGCGACATCCTCGACACCGTGGTGCGTGGCCGTCGCACCCTCACCCCAGAGATGCGCGAGCTGGCTGCGGTGGTTGGCCTGCCCATGTGATTCCGCGGGCACTTACCGCTCACGCATAGCGAAAATGCCACAGGCATCGGGACCTCTCCCTGCGAGCGCGACGTACCACGCCAGTTGGAGCGGCCCTCGCGATGCCCAATCGCGCCCAACACGCCCCCGCCGCATTGTTGACGCTGCTCACATCGCCGACTAGCCTCGATGTGAGCAGCGCTAACATAAGGATGGGGACGATGGCCATGGCTTCGACCCGGCAGGACACCGTCACAGTCGACCTGGGCGGCCGTACGGTCACGGTCCCCAAGGGGGGCCTGTACGACCGGTACCGGATGGATACCGACCTGGACGACGTCGCCCGCGATCCGCGCGTCAGCGGTGTGGAGTTCTTCCGGCGGCTGCCCAAGACGCGGGTCGACTCCCCGATCGGCGACACCCTCACCCCGAACTTCTACTACCGCGTCTCGACGGCCCGCCTCACGATGCTCGCCCGCTCCCGCGCCATCCGCGCCCGCCTGCCACGGGAGCTGGCGCCGCTGGAGATCGCACCGGGGCTCGGGCTGGTCTCGGTGATGTTCTTCCGGTACGACGTGTGCGACATCGACTTCTACACCGAGGCCGCCGTCGGCATCGCCGTGAAACCCGCACGCCACGGCGGCCTCGGCCTCGTCGATCTCGTCGCCGCGCTCAAGAACGAGGACCTGGACACGTACGTGCTCTCGCTGCCGGTGAGCACGGACATCGCCCAGGTCCGCGGTCGCGACGGCTACGGCTTCCCCAAGTGGGTCACTCCGCTGGACGTCATCGTCGACGCCGACCGGACGGCCGCGCGTGTGGCCAACGAGGAAGGCGGCACGGACCTGGCGTTCGCGGCGGCAACCCCGGCGCAGCGCACGTATCCCAGCGGTACGCGCGTGTCGACCCTCACCTCGTACACCTCGATCGGCGGGGCCTGGCACTCCACCCTGAGCCAGACCAACGTGCTGGCGGCGGGGGCGGCCCGGCTCCCGCGCGGGGCGGCGCTCCAGGTCGGCGAGGGCCGCATGGCCGAGGATCTGCGCTCGCTGCGACCGCTGAAGACGGTGCGGTTCGACGTCATGACCGAGGGCCAGCTCGCACTGCACATGCCGGTCCCCGCCTCCCTTCCGAACCGGACCCGGTGACACCCGGTGACCAGGAGCCCCACCATGACCACAGTCCTCTTCGTCGTCTCCGCAGCCGACCGCTGGACGCTCAAGGGCGGCGAGGCCCACCCCTCGGGCTACTGGGGCGAGGAACTCGCCATGCCGCACAAGATCTTCACCCAGGCGGGATGGGACATCACCCTCGCGACGCCCGGCGGCAAGGCCCCCACCCTCGACCGCCTCAGCATGTCCCGTACGGCCGGCCTGCCCTCCACCCTGCGCGAGGTCGCCCGCTACCTGCGCTCCCTCCAGGCCGAACTGGACAGCCCCGCGGCGCTGGAGGCGGTCGACCCGGACGCGTACGACCTGGTCTTCTACCCGGGCGGCCACGGACCAATGGAGGATCTCGCCGTCGACCCGGCCTCCGGCGCGCTCCTCACCCGGGTCCTGCGCTCCGGCAAGCCGCTGGCCCTGCTCTGCCACGCGCCGGCCGCCGCGTTCGCCGCGGAGAACGACGACGGGTCGTGGCCCTTCACCGGCTACCGGATGACCGGACTTTCCAACCTGGAGGAGAAGTTCAACAGCTTCGGCCGCAAGGCGATCTGGCTTCTTGAAGACCGTCTGCGCGCAAGCGGCACCGACTACCGCAAGGGACGCCTCCCGCTGCTCCCCTTCGTGGAAGTCGACCGCAACCTCTACACAGGGCAGAACCCCGCCTCGTCCAAACCGCTCGCCCGCCGGCTCGTAGCCGACCTGTCCGACCCGGCCGGCCTCGGCGCCTGAGCGCACAGCTCCAGCCCGGCCGCCAGCCGCTCCCCCGCCGTCGCCCACGGCCTGGCCTCGATCACCGGCAGGCCGAGCGCCGCCGCCCGCTCCGCGAGCACGTCGCCGTACCGGGCGCTAACCCGCGCCCGGTGCAACTGCGGACCCTCCTCGGGCTCGCGGTCGCGGTAGTTGCGTACGAGCTGGTCGACGTCGCCCTCACGGACGAACGCCGCGCGCACCTCCCCCGTACCCGCCTCAACACCCGCGAACGAACGCTGCGCGGCGAGCGCGGGCAGCACGTAGTCGCCCTCGATGACGACGGGGACGCGGGTGCGCAGGTGATTGGCGACGACCGCCTCGACGGCGGGCCGTACGGCTTCGCAGATCGCGAGCTGGAGCTCGACGACCCGCTCGACGGGCAGGTCGGCGTCCTCGGGGTGGACAGTCCAGTGGTGGAGGGCGGGCTGCTGCTCAGGGGTGGTCATGGCCTGTACGGCCTCGACGAGGTCGTCCACCTCCACCACCGGCACCCCGTACCGCCGGGCCAGCGGGTAACCGAGCCGCGTCTTCCCGCTCCCCGACGCCCCGCCCAGCAGCGTCACCAGCCAGTCCGGCCCGTCCCCGCTCATTCCGTCCATCCCCGGTCGCTTCCTTTCCTCGTCCCTCACCTGCGGACTCACGGTACATAGGCGCCCGGAGGGCCGGCGGCGGCGTGTCCGCGGATGTGTCCGAGCGGGGTCCCGGACACATCCGGCTGTCCCGGACGCGTCCGGGAC
>NZ_JBHVHQ010000453.1:0-6790 GCF_042800135.1 Streptomyces sp. NPDC057654
GCACGGAAAGTGCCGCCGGGGCGCAGGCGGGAGCAGCGTGAGCCGCGTGATTAGCGCTTGCTGTACTGCGGGGCCTTACGGGCCTTCTTCAGACCGGCCTTCTTGCGCTCGACCGCGCGGTCGTCGCGGCTCAGGAAGCCGGCCTTCTTCAGCGTGGCGCGGTTGTTGTCCACGTCCGCCTCGTTCAGCGCGCGGGCCACGCCCAGGCGCAGGGCGCCGGCCTGGCCGGACACGCCGCCGCCCGAGATGCGGGCGATGACGTCGTAGCGGTCGTCGAGCTCAAGGACCTTGAACGGCTCGTTGACTTCCTGCTGGTGCACCTTGTTGGGGAAGTAGCCCTCAAGGGTGCGACCGTTGATCTTCCACTGGCCGGTGCCCGGCACGATGCGGACGCGGGCGATGGCGTTCTTGCGACGGCCCAGGCCGGCGGCCGGCTGCGGGTCGCCGAAGCGGGACGCGAGAGACTCGCTCGTGTACTCGGTCTCCTCGGACTCGAAGGTCGCGTTGCCCTCGAAGTCCTCGGTGATCTCCTCGACGGGCGTCTCGGCGGTGGTCTCAGCCACGATTCTCCTCAGATACTTTCTGCTGGTCGGCGGTGGCCGGGACTAGCCCTGCTGAACCTGGGTGATCTCGAACGGGACCGGCTGCTGGGCCGCGTGCGGGTGCTCGGCGCCCGCGTAGACCTTCAGCTTCGACAGCATCTGACGGCCGAGGGTGTTCTTGGGGATCATGCCCTTGATGGCCTTCTCGACGGCCTTCTCGGGGTTCTTCTCCAGCAGCTCGTCGTAGCGGACGGACCGCAGACCACCCGGGAAGCCCGAGTGGCGGTAGGCCATCTTCTGGGTCCGCTTGTTGCCGGACAGGTGCACCTTGTCGGCGTTGATGATGATGACGAAGTCACCAGTGTCAACGTGCGGCGCGTACACCGGCTTGTGCTTGCCCCTGAGGAGGGACGCGGCCTGGGTGGCCAGACGGCCCAGGACAACGTCCTGCGCGTCAATGATGTGCCACTGGCGCTGGACATCGCCGGGCTTGGGGCTGAACGTACGCACGGTCGTAGCCTTCGCTTCTTCAGTGATGGGGTCTCCCGGGTCCGCGAGGACCGAGGAGACGGGTCCTGTACTGGACCACCCGGACGATCACGACAGCCTATGCGGCGCTGCGGGGACGCAACCCGAGAGCCGGCCGCTGGTCATCGGCCCGGTGGACCGGCGTAAGGGCCCCTCGCGTGAGAACGACCAAGCCAATACGCATAACGAAATAGCAGAATACCGGGCCGCCCCCGTACGGGTCAAAACCGCACCGGTGGGCGCCCAGCACCCCAGCGTACGACCCGGACACCGCCCCATGCCAGCCTCCGGTGCCGCCGGACGGCGCGGCTAACGCTTGCGCGCCACCCTGCTCTCGTCCCAGACCGGCTCCGGGGCCTCCCGGACCAGCCCGTCCGAGCCGAAGACCAGATAGCGGTCGAAGGAGCGGGCGAACCAGCGGTCGTGGGTGACCGCCAGCACCGTCCCGTCGTACGCCTCCAGCCCCTCCTGAAGCGCCTCCGCGCTCTCCAGGTCGAGGTTGTCCGTCGGCTCGTCCAGCAGCAGGGCCGTCGTGCCGGACAGCTCCAGGAGCAGGATCTGGAAGCGGGCCTGCTGCCCGCCGGAGAGCCGCTCGAACCGCTGCTCGCCCTGCTTCTCCAGCTCGTAGCGGCGCAGCGCGGACATCGCCTGGCCCTTGTCCCTGGCGTGCTCGGTCCACAGGATGTCCAGCAGCGTGCGCCCCTCCAGCTCGGGGTGGGCGTGCGTCTGCGCGAAGTGCCCGGCGACGACGCGCGCGCCGAGCTTCCACTCCCCGGTGTGCGCGACGTCGTCCCCGGCGAGCAGCCGCAGGAAGTGCGACTTCCCGGAGCCGTTGCTGCCGAGGACCGCGACCCGCTCGCCGTAGAAGACCTCCAGGTCGAACGGTTTCATCAGGCCGGTCAGCTCAAGATTCTTGCAGGTCACGGCCCGTACGCCCGTACGCCCGCCCTGGAGGCGCATCGTGATGTCCTGCTCGCGCGGCGGCTCCGGCGGCGGGCCCGCCTCCTCGAACTTGCGCAGCCGGGTCTGCGCGGCGGCGTAGCGGGAGGCCAGCTCGTGGCTGATCGTGGCCGCCTGCTTCAGGCTGAGCACCAGCTTCTTGAGCTGGGCGTGCTTCTCGTCCCAGCGCCGGCGCAGCTCCTCGAAGCGCGCGAACCGCTCCTTGCGGGCCTCGTGGTACGAGCCGAAGCCGCCGCCGTGCACCCACACGTCGCTGCCCGCCGGGCCCGGCTCGACGCTGATGATCTTCTCGGCGGAGCGGGCGAGCAGCTCGCGGTCGTGGGAGACGAAGAGCACGGTCTTCTTCGTCTCGCGCAGCCGCTCCTCCAGCCACCGCTTGCCGGGCACGTCGAGGTAGTTGTCGGGCTCGTCGAGCAGCAGCACCTCGTCCGTGCCGCGCAGCAGCGACTCCAGGACGAGCCGCTTCTGCTCGCCGCCGGAGAGGGTGCGCACCTCGCGCCACTGGGCGCGCTCGTAGGGGACGCCGAGGGCGGCCATGGTGCACATGTCCCAGACGGTCTCGGCCTCGTACCCGCGCGCCTCGGCCCAGTCGGAGAGCGCCTGCGCGTACGCCATCTGGGCGGCCTCGTCGTCGCTGGTCATGATCGCGTGCTCGGCGCGGTCGACGGCCTCCGCGGCCTCGCGGATGCGCGGCTGGGCGACGGAGACCAGCAGGTCACGCACGGTCCGCTCGTCCCGTACGGAGCCGACGAACTGGGGCATCACGCCGAGCCCGCCGCTGACGGCGACGGTGCCGCCGTGCGGCTGGAGCTCCCCGGAGATCAGCCGCAGCAGGGTCGTCTTGCCCGCGCCGTTGGCCCCGACGAGCGCGACCGCGGCGCCTTCGCCGACCCGGAACGAGACGTCGCCGAGCAGCACCCGCCCGTCCGGAAGGTAGTACTCCAGATGTCCCGCTTCCACGTGTCCCATGGTTCCGGATTCTCTCCGCCGACCGGGGCCGTGACCAACCGCTTTTCCGTGCCGGGGGCGCGGCCGGTGCGGCGCGCGCCGTCCGCGTCCGCGCGGGGGCACGTTCCGGCACCCCCCGAAGGAACGAACCTCCCATAAGATGCGCGCCATGAGCTTTGGGCAGGGAGGGCCGTACGAGGCCCCGGGGGGATCTCAGCCACCGCGGCAGCAGGGCGGACAGCCCGGCCAGCCGCACTACCAGGGGCAGCCGCCCTATCAGGGGCAGTACCCGGCGCAGTCCCCATATCCGGGGCAGCCGAACCAGCCGGCGAACCAGCCGGCGGACCTGCCGGGGCAGGGCCCGACGCCCGACTGGGCGGCGCTCGCCGACGACACCGAGGCGCGCGGCCGCCGCCGCAAGTGGTTCCTCCTCGGCGGCGGCGTGCTCGCGACGGCCGCCGTCGCGGCGATCGTGGCGACCGCGGTCGCCAGCTCGCACCACGGCACGTCCGCGAACGGCCTGCCCTCCCCGCAGGACCTGCCGAGCACGTCCGGCCCGCCCGAGCCGACCTTCTCCGACGTCGCGCCGCCGCCCCCGCCGGACCCTCTCGACTTCATCGCCAGCGCCAAGAAGGACACCGCGCCGCTGTCCGCGGACACCCTCTTCCCCGGCAAGAAGATCGCCAAGGGCAGCAGTACGTACGCCAAGGCCGCCACCGACTCCACCGCGAACTGCGCCGCCGCCACCCAGGGCGCGCTCGGGTCCGTCCTCGCCGACAACGGCTGCCGCAAGGTCATCCGCGTCACCTACGTCAAGGGCGGCGTCGCGGTCACCGCGGGCGTCGCGGTCTTCGACACCAAGGCCGCGGCGGACAAGGCGAAGGAGCAGGCCAAGGGCAACATCGCCTCGCTCGCGGGCGGCGAGGCGCCGAAGTTCTGCCGGGGCAAGGCGTGCCGGCTGACCGCCAACTCCGAGGGCCGCTACACGTACTTCACGGTCTCCGGCTATACGAACGGGACGTCCGTGCCCGGCTCGGACACCGAGGCGCTGAACGCGGGGCGCGATGTGGCGACGTACGTCTTCCAGCGCATCCTCGCCCGCGGCAACGCCCAGGCGTCGGCCGCGGCGGCAGCGGGCCGCTGACCGGCCCGGGGCGCGCCGGGAAATCCCGGCGCCCCCGCCGGGCGATCACACCTCAGCTGTCCTGCGAGTCCCCGGCCTCCCCCGCGTCGCCGTGCTCGACATCACCGCCGCTGGGGGCCGTGGCGTGCCCCTTCTCCGCCTTCTGCACCTTCTCGACCTGCGCCTTCAGCAGGTCCTGCGGCATCTCGACGCGCTGCGGGTCGGTCAGGCTCGTCACGAAGAACATCGACAGGGTGGAGCCCGTGCGCACCACGGCGACCAGGCTCGGCGCCTTCTCGGAGGTGTTCACCAGCCGGTACGCGGCGGACTCGTCGCCCAGCTTCGGCGCCGCGAGCTGCTGCACGGCGCTGAACTTCTGCTCCTCGCCCTCGCCCGTCTTCATCCCGAAGCCGCTCTCGCAGTTCTCGCCGGCCTTGCGCAGGTCGGCCAGCGTCCCTTTCGCGCCGCCCTTCCCGTACGTGGCCACGCGGACCATGCCCTGGAGCCCCTCGTAGTCCTTGCCGTCCCCCGTGCGGGCGAAGGTGTTGACCACCGACCGGGTCGGCTTGGGCTTGGGGCTGGAACCGAGCAGCGCCGCGAGCGGCTGGCAGTCGGACCGGTCCGCCTCGGCGGTGCCCGCGCCGGCGGCGCTCTTCGCCGAGGCGCGCTCTATCTGGTAGCCGCTGACCTCTTTCGCCCCGAGGGACGCCTGGTTCAGGCGCTTCGCGCTCATCGGTTCGGGGTCGCCCCCGCCGGAGCTCCCGCTGCATCCGGCCGCCATCAGGGCGGCCGCGGCGGAAGCCGCCGCGACGGCCATCGGCCTGTATGCCTTCAACGCCATTGCCCCCTCGTCAATCCGGTACGCGGACATCCTGTCGCGAACCCCCTGGGAAAGGGAACGGTAAATGGGAACGAACCTTCGGTTTTTCCCCTCTACCTCCTAATGGTCGCGCTCCCGCCACCGTCTCGCCCCCGTCACGGGTGCGTCAAAAGCCCGCCAGGACGGGTTGCCACAGCCCACGGCATCCGATACAAGGGCAATTCGCACCACGTCCGACTACTCCGCTTGACAAGTCCTTTACTCATACATCTAGAGTTTGCTCACTCGAAGGAGCGAGCGCCCCACCGCACGCCGCCACGAGCGGTACTTCCGTTTCCGGTCAGGGAGGGGCCCGCGCGTTGCCCATCGGGCGGCCCGCGTCCGTACGCCATGAAGATCGCTTTCCTCATCCACAACGCCTACGGCATCGGCGGCACCATCCGCGCCACCTTCAACCTGGCCGGCGCCCTGGTAGCCCGCCACGAGGTCGAGGTCGTCTCGGTCTACCGCAGCGTGGACACCCCCCACCTGCCCGTCAGCCCCAAGGTCCGCATCACCCCGCTGATCGACCTCCGCAAGGACGCGCCGGGCTGCGACGCGGACGACGAGCTCCAGCACCAGCCCAGCTCCCGGCTGCCCGACCCCGAGGGGTCGCTGCGCGTCTTCACCCGCCTCGCCGATCTGCGCGTCGCCCAGTACCTCGCGGCCACCGACGCCGACGTCGTGATCGCCACCCGCCCCGGCCTGCTGGTCTACCTGGCCGAGGCCGACGCCGACCGCCCCTTCCTGCGGATCGGCCAGGAGCACATGACGTACTCCTCGCACGTCCCGGCCGTCCGCGCCGCCCACGACGCGGTCATCCCCAAGATGCACGCCTTCCTGACCGTCACCGAGCAGGACGCGGCGACCCACCGCGAACACCTGCCGGAGTCGAAGCTCGGCGCCACCGTCCTGCGCTGCCTGCCGAACGTCGTGCCCACGCCGAAGACCGAGCCCTCCGACGGCGAGTCCAAGGTGATCGTCGCGGCCGGCCGGCTCGACGAGGCGAAGCGCTTCGACCTGCTCGTACGGGCCTTCTCCCAGCTGGCCGACGAGTACCCGGACTGGTCCCTGCGGATCTACGGCCGGGGCCCCGACCGGGCCCGGCTGCGCGACCTGATCGACGAGCTCGGCCTGAGCGACCGGGCGTATCTGATGGGCCCCCGCTCCCCCATCGAGACGGAGTGGGCGAAGGCCGCCATAGCGGTCTCGGCCTCCGACGCCGAGTCGTTCGGCCTGACCATCGTCGAGGCCATGCACTGCGGCGTCCCGGTGATCTCCACGGACTGCCCGATCGGCCCCCGAGAGATCATCGAGGACGGCGCGGACGGCGTCCTCATCCCCGTCGGCGACGAGGCGGCCCTCGTCGCCGCGGTCCGCAAGCTCATCGACGCCCCGGAACTGCGCCGCAAGCTGGGCGCCGCGGCCCGCGCCTCCGTCCAGCGGTACGCGCCACAGCACATCGCCGTACGGTTCGAGGAGCTCGTACGGGAACTGCGCCCCGCACTCGTACCGGAGCCGCCCGCGCCGCCGGCGCCCGCCTCCGCCGCACCGCACCTGGGCCTGCGCCGCGCCGCCGCCCGGCTCGTACGGCCACTGCGCCGCAAACCCGAACCGGCCGCCAAGGCCGCCCCCGCCGCAAGCGACGCGCCCACGGCCCCGCTCAAGCCGCTGCGCCCCAAGGCGTCGACCCGCGTGACCCCCGACGGCGGACTGAACGTACGCATCCCCCGCGGCGGCGCGACCGGCGAGCGCCTCGCCCTCGTCGGCAAGCTGCGCGGCACCGACGGCAAGGCCCCGGGCGACCGGGTGAGCGTGCCGCTCCAGGCC
>NZ_JBHVHQ010000454.1:0-6776 GCF_042800135.1 Streptomyces sp. NPDC057654
ATTCAGGACCACTTCGCCAAGCGGGTGCCCGTCCATCCGACGTCGTGGGCGGACAAGCACCACTCGCCCAAGCACGAGCCGGACCTGGCCGGGGACGGCTGGTCCAACACCTGGTGGGGCACGGGGTACGCGGGCGACTCGGCGGGCCAGTGGATCGAGGCGCGGTTCCAGCAGCCCACCGACCTGCTGGCGATGCTGGTCACGCCGGGCAGCTCGGCCCGTTCGGCACAGTCCTCCGACGAGGCCCGCCCGATGGACTTCGACCTGATCGTGACGGACTCCGCGGGCAAGGCGCACACCTCGCACCACACCCTCAACGACGGCGGCGCGCAGCAGATCAATGTGCGGGTGCGCGACGCGGTCACCGCGCGGTTCGTGATCCGCTCCGCGTACGGCACGGCCAAGGACAAGCAGGTGGCCATCGCCGAGCTGGAGTTCTTCCGCCGCGCGACGAACTCGAACTGAGCCGGAAACGCGGAGAGGGCCCTCGAACCGGGTGGTTCGGGGGCCCTCTCCGTGCGTACGGGTACTACTTCAGCGGCGGCTTGCGCAGCGACAGGTGCAGCTCCTTCAGCCGTGCCTCGTCCACCTCGCTCGGCGCGCCCATCAGCAGGTCCTGCGCGTTGCCGTTGAGCGGGAACGCGATGGTCTCGCGGATGTTGGGCTCGTCCGCCAGCAGCATCACGATGCGGTCGACGCCCGGGGCGATGCCGCCGTGCGGCGGGGCGCCGAACTTGAAGGCGCGGAGCATGCCGCCGAACTCCTGCTCCACGGTCTCCTTGTCGTACCCGGCGATGGCGAACGCCTTGTACATGACCTCGGGCTCGTGGTTGCGGATCGCGCCGGAGGACAGCTCGACGCCGTTGCAGACGATGTCGTACTGCCAGGCGAGGATGTCGAGCGGGTCCTTGGTCTCCAGCGCCTCCAGGCCGCCCTGCGGCATGGAGAACGGGTTGTGCGAGAACTCGATCTTCCCGGTGTCCTCGTCCTTCTCGAACATCGGGAAGTCGACGATCCAGCAGAACCGGAACTCGCCCTCGACGAAGTGGCCGGTGCGCTTGGCCGCCTCGACGCGGACCGCGCCCATGATCTTGGAGACCTCGTCGAACTCGCCGGCGCCGAAGAAGACCGCGTGGCCCGGCTTCAGGTCCAGCGCCTCGACCAGCGACTTCACGTCGTCCTCGGTGAGGAACTTCGCGATCGGGCCGGACAGCGCGTTCTCGTCGCCGACGCGGACCCAGGCGAGGCCCTTCGCGCCCTGCTGGACGGCGAAGTCACCCATCTGGTCGAAGAACTTCCGCGGCTGCTCCGCGGTGTCCGGCACGGCCAGCGCCCGTACGTGCTTGTCGGCGAAGGCCTTGAAGCCGGAGCCCGCGAAGACCGACGAGACGTCGACCAGCTCCAGCTCGGCGCGGAGGTCCGGCTTGTCTGAGCCGTACTTCAGCATCGACTCGCGGAACGGGATGCGCGGGAACGGCGAGGTCACCGTGCGACCGCCGCCGAACTCGGTGAACAGCTCGGTCATGAGCTGCTCGATCGGGCCGAAGACGTCCTCCTGCTCGACGAAGCTCATCTCGACGTCGAGCTGGTAGAACTCGCCCGGCGAGCGGTCGGCGCGGGCGTCCTCGTCGCGGAAGCAGGGCGCGATCTGGAAGTAGCGGTCGAAGCCCGCGATCATCAGCAGCTGCTTGAACTGCTGCGGGGCCTGCGGCAGCGCGTAGAACCGGCCCGCGTGCAGCCGGGAGGGGACCAGGAAGTCGCGGGCGCCCTCGGGGGACGTCGCGGACAGGATCGGGGTCGCCATCTCGTTGAAGCCCAGCGCGGTCATCTTGTGCCGGATGGCGGAGATCACGGCGGTGCGCAGCATGAGGTTGCGGTGCATGCGCTCGCGGCGCAGGTCGAGGAAGCGGTATTCGAGCCGCCGCTCCTCGTTGACCCCGTCCTCGGCGTTGATCGTGAAGGGGATCTGCTCGGCGGCGCCCAGCACCTCGACGGCGGTGACCTCGACCTCGACCTCGCCGGTCGGCAGGTCGGGGTTGACGTTGTCCGCGCCGCGGGCGCTGACCTTGCCGTCGATGCGGACGACGGACTCCTTGGTCAGCGAGCCGAGCGCCTCGTTGGCGGGGGTGCCGGGGCGGGCGACGAGCTGCACGAGGCCGTAGTGGTCGCGCAGATCGATGAAGAGGATGCCGCCCAGATCACGACGATTGTGCAGCCAGCCGCTCAGCCGGACGTCGGTGTCGACGTCAGCCGCACGGAGCTCGCCGCAGGTGTGGGACCGGTACCGATGCATCGTTCATCCAAGTCGTCTGATCGGGGGCGGATGGCCGGCGGATGGGCCGGGGCGGGGCCTGAGCTCGTCCACTACAGGCCAGTGTGCAAGCCTACCGTTACGCCCCTCGCTGGTATCCCTGACTTAAGTCCACATAAAGTGGGGCAATGCGCACCGAGGATGTCCTGGCCGCCGTCGCGACCGGCCTGTGGCGCTGGAACAACGTCACGGGCCTCGTGAGCTTCGACGCGGAGGCGGCCCGGCTGATGGGGCTGGCCGCCGAGCCCGTGGTGGTGGCCGAGTCCGCCGCGCGCGCCCGCTTCCACCCCGTCGACTGGGTGGAGATCCAGGGCATCGTCAGCCTCGCCGTCGCCGAGGGCACCCTCGCCGAGGCCCGGCTGCGCGTCGTGGACCACGAGGGCCGGGTGCTGCGCACCGTGCGCAGCCGCACCAAGCCGTTCGCGCGCGACGGCTCGTACGAGCTGGTGGGCACCCTGGCGGAGGTCCCCGAGCCGCAGCCCGGCACCTCCGCCGCCCGGACGTCCGTCACCGGCGACTGGCGGCGCAACCGCGAGGCGTTCCTGCTCGACGCGGGCCGGGCGCTCGCCGAGGCGCGCTCCACGGCCGAGGTGCTGCGGGTCGCGGCCGGGCTGTCCATGCCGGGGTTCGAACCGGCCGGGCTGGCCGTCTTCGGGATCGACGGCGACCGGATACGGGTCATCGGCCACCACGGGCACCGGCAGGGCGAGGAGGAGCCCTTCCTCGACATGCCGCTGGCCACGGACTACCCGGCCGCCGAGGTCATCCGCACCGGCCGGGCGATCTACCTGCCGGACCCCGACGAGTACCGCCGGCGCTTCCCCACCACCTGGCCGCTGGCCGAGAAGTTCGACCGCCGCTCCTGGGCGTTCCTGCCGCTGATCAACGCGGGGCGCACCATCGGCGCCTGGATGGCCGGATTCTCCATACCGGTCACCTTCAGCCCCGACGAGCGCTCCGTGCTGACCACGGTCGCCCGGATGCTCGCCCAGGCCCTGTCGCGCGCCAGCGTCCACGAGTCGGAGCGGGAGCTGACCGACGGGCTCCAGCGCTCGATGATGCCGACCGTGCAGCCGGACATCCCCGGCATGTCGGTGGCGGCCCGCTATGTGCCGACCGGCGGCGGGCTGGAGGTCGGCGGCGACTGGTACGACATGATCACGCTGCCGTCCGGGAAGATCGCGCTGGTCATCGGGGATGTGCAGGGCCACGACGTACGGGCCGCCGGGCTGATGGGCCAGCTGCGGATCGCGCTGCGCGCCTACGCATCCGAGGGCCACCACCCGGACGCGGTCCTCTCCCGCGCCTCCCGCTTCCTGGCGGGCATCAACGACCTCGACCATCTCGCGGACCCCCGCTTCGCGACCTGCCTCTACATCGAGGTGGACCCCGGCACCGGCCTCCTCGACATCGCCCGCGCCGGCCACCCGGACCCGGCGATCCGGCTGGTCGACGGCACGATGCTGGTCCGGGCGACGGCGGGCGGCCTGCCGCTGGGCATCGACCCGGACACCGACTACCCCACCACCCGGATCGTCCTCGAACCCGGCGAGACGATGATGGTCTGCACGGACGGCCTCATCGAGACCGGCGGCCACGACCTGGAGACGGGCTGGAGCCGGCTCCGCTCCATCATCGAGGGCCACGATCTGTGGGAGACCGAGGGCTCCGGCGGCCTGGAGAAGCTCGCCGACGCGCTCGTACAGGCCGTGCACGGGCCGTCCTCGCACCACACCACGGGGCCGCTCGTGGACCGGCGCGAGGACGACATCGCGGTGCTGCTGCTGTGCCGCGAGGGCGGCAGCTGCGGCGTCGGCTCGTACGGCCAGACGCCCGCGCCCGTCCGCCGCACCGTGCTGACCGTCGCCCAGGCCGAGCCCGAGCGCATCGCGGCGGCCCGCCAGCAGCTGCGCGACCTCATGCACGACTGGGCAGACGAGGACCAGGTCGACTCGGCGGTCCTGATGGTCTCCGAGATGGTCACCAACGTCCTGGTGCACACGGACGGGGACGCGCTCCTGGTCGCCGAGATCACCGGGGAGCGGCGCCTGCGGCGCATCCATGTGGAGGTCGCGGACGCCAGCGACGACATGCCGCATCTGCGGCAGCCGGGCGAGATGGCGTCGTCGGGGCGCGGGCTGGTGCTGATGGAGCTGCTCGCGGAGACGTGGGGGGTGGATCCGCGGGGCGAGGGGAAGTCGATCTGGTTCGAGCTCTACGAGGGCTCGGTTGCGCCGTCTTCCGCTCCATCGGTGGAACCGGCCGCGTAGCGCTCCCGCAGCTCGGCGACGACCCCGAAGGCGGCGGCGGTCAGCGGCACGGCCAGCAGCATGCCGACGATCCCGGCGACGCTGGCGCCTGCGGTGATCGCGATCATCACGACGGCGGGGTGCATCTGCACCGTGCGGCTCTGGATCACCGGCTGGAGCACGTGCCCCTCCAGCACCTGTACGGCGAGGACGACGCCGAGCGCCCACAGGGCGGTCACGAAGCCGCGGTCCGCGAGGGCGACGAGGACGGCCACCGCGCCGGAGATGAACGCGCCGAGGTACGGGATGTACGCGCCCACGAACACCAGGGCCCCGAGCCCCACCGCCCCCGGCACGCCCAGGATGAGCAGGCCCACGGTGATGCAGACCGCGTCGATCAGGGCGATGACGGTCGTACCCCGCATGAACCCCTCGACCGCCCGGAAGGCGCGCCGCGCGATGGCCTCCAGCTGCGGGCCGGTGGAGCCGGGGGCCAGCGAGCGCAGGGCGGCGGCGGCCCGGTCCGAGTCCCGCAGGAAGAAGAAGGTCAGCAGCAGCGCGAGCACGGCAGCGGCGGCGGCCTGGCCCACGACGCTGATGCCGGAGAGCAGCCCGGAGGCGGCGGTGCCGCCGAACTTTCCGAGCCAGTCCTTGGCGTTGGAGGCCATGTCGTCGAGCGAGGTGCCGGCGGCCCCGAAATGATCGGAGAACGACCGCGCCGCGTCCTTGAGCGAGGCCACGATCTCGTCGCCGGTGTCGATGAGGGCGCTGACGACGATGTACCCGGCGCCGCCGACGACGGCGACGAGCGCGGCGCAGGTCAGCCCGGCGGCCAGGGACCGCTGCACCTTCATGGCGACGAGCCGCCGGTAGAGCGGCCCGAGCAGCCCGGCGCCGAGCAGGGCCAGCAGTACGGGCGTGACGGCGGCCTTCAACTGCACACAGAGCCACACGCCGACGGCCCCGACAGCGGCCAGCAGCAGAACCACCACGCACCAGGCAGCAATCCGCCGCGCCCCTTCGGGCAACAGCGCCCGCCCGGTTTCCGTGTCGCTCTCCACGAGGTCACAGGACCATGGGGAGGGGGGCGAGGCACGCCGAGCGGTGCAGGAGGGTGACGGAAAGTCAACTCTCACACCTAAACGGCTCATACGGGTGATCGCACACCGAAAGCCGGAATCCGACGGACATACGGTCTTACGTTCCGCTCATGGTCAACTCCCCGCACGAGGCGTCGCACCGGATCTTCCAGGACCGGCCCGAACTCGTGACCCCGGTCTTCCGCGTCCTGGGCGTGCCCCTGGCCGCGAAAGTCACCGTCGACGTACTCACCGGCGATGTCACCGAGATCCGCCCGCTGGAGCGGCGAGTCGACAGCGTGCTGCGCGTCGAACCGTCCGACGGCGGCGCGTTCCTGCTGGCCATCGAGGCCCAGGGCCGACGCGACCCGGACAAGGCGGCGAGCTGGACGTACTACCTGGCGTACCTGCGTGCGAAGTACGGCATCCCGGCTCTGCTGCTGGTCATCTGCCAGGACCGTTCAACGGCCCGCTGGGCGACGGGCCCCTTCAAAACGGGCGTGGAGGGCTGGACGGCCCTCAGCACCCACCCCCTGGTCATCGGCCCCGACAACCTCCCGGTCATCACCAGCCCCACCGAAGCAGCCCGCAACCTCGACCTGGCCGCCTTTTCCGCCCTCACCCACGCCAAGGATTCGGACGTCACGGCCATACTGGAAGCACTCGCGAGTGCCCTGGGAACGGCCGACTCGGCGGCTCTGCAGTACTACACGGAAATGCTGGAGATCGGCCTGGGTGACACCCCGGCAAGAGACATGTGGAGGAACCTGATGCGCCTGGACCCCAACGCCCCCGGCACCTACTTCCCGGGCCGCGGCACTCTCGTCGAGGAGACCTATCTCAAGGGCAGGGCCGACGGCACAACCGAGGGCAAGGTCGAAGGCCGGGCTGAAGGACGGATCGAGGGCAAGACTGAGACCAAAGCCCAGTCGATTCTGGAACTGCTGGCGGGCCGTGGCGTCCCCATCCCCGAATCCATCCAGGAACGGATCACCAGCTGCACCGACCTCGACACCCTCAACCGCTGGTTCAGCCGCGCGATCACAGCCACCAGCGCCGACGAACTGTTCGCCGAAACAGAAGCCAAAACCGCCGAATAGCCGCCGCTCAGCCCCCGCCCACCACACAAAGCGACCG
>NZ_JBHVHQ010000455.1:0-6769 GCF_042800135.1 Streptomyces sp. NPDC057654
CCGGCCGCCCGTCCTGCTCGTGGCCGGGGCCAGCAGCGGGATCGGCGCGGCCGTCGCCGCGCGCGGCGCGCGGGACGGGGCCCGCGTCGCGGTGTGCGCCCGGCGCGCCGACGCGCTGCGCGAGGTCGCGGACGCCTGCGGCGCGACGCCGTACGTGGCCGACGTGACCGTACGGAGCGAGGTCGACCGGCTGGTCGCGGACGTGGTGCGCGACCACGGCCGGCTGGACGGCGTGGTCGCCAACGCGGGGACCATCCGCCCCGGCGGGCTGCTCGAACTCGGCGACGAGGACTGGGACGTCACGCTGCGCACCAACCTCACCGCCGTTTTCCTGCTGGCCCGCGCGGCCCTCCCGCATCTTGTCGCCGCGCGCGGCGCGTTCGTCACGGTGGGCTCGGTCGCCGGGCTGCGGGCCGCGACGGGAGCGGGCGCGTACGCCGCGTCCAAGGCGGGCGCGGCCATGCTGACGAGCGTCATCGCCGCGGAGTTCGGCCCCCAAGGGGTGCGCGCCAACACGGTCTGCCCGGGGTGGACGCGTACGGAGATGGCCGACGAGGAGATGCGGGAGTTCGCCGGTGACGCGGCGCCCTTGGACGCGGCGTACGCGCGGGCCACCGCGCTGGTGCCGCAGCGGCGGGCGGCGGCGGCCGAGGAGGTCGCGGACGCCGTGCTGTGGCTCCTCGGGCCGCGCTCGTCGTACGTCAACGGGGCGACGCTGACCGTGGACGGCGGTCTGACCATGGTCGACGCGGGGCGCGTGCCCTTCGACTTCACGCTCGCGCCCCGGTGACCCGCCGGGGGGTGCCCTACGCTCCCCCGCCCCGCTCCAGCAGGGTCCCCCCGTTCCAGCAGACCCCCACTTGGCGGTAGTAGGCCCCGATCGGCTCCTCGACGGTGAGGGCGGCCAGTTCCTCGGTGGGCGACTCGAAGAGCTCCAGGTCGGCGTCGGCCGCCCAGGCCGGGCCGGCCTCGAAGGACGCGGCTCCGCTCTCGACGAGTTCGTCGAGGGCGAGCCCCGTCCCGTCGATGGAGGGCATCCAGCGGTGGTGGGCCATCGGGTGGCCGTTCACGAAGCCGTTCGTCTGCGAGGGTTCGCGCAGTGTGGCGACCGCCTGGGCGAGCCGCCGGTCTCCGGCCGCGAGGGTGGCGCCGAAGACGGCCCCGGCCTCGATGCGGGGCGCGGGCCCGTACGGGTGGGGCCGGGTCAGGTGGATGGAGCCGAGTTTCTTCGGGTAGCCCTGGTGGATTCCGCGGGCGAGGGCGAAGTCCTTGTCGACCCAGATGTGGACGCAGCGCGAGTACGTTCGGCCGCGGTAGCCGCAGCGCACGACCGCGAAGCACTCCTTGTACTGGCCGCGCACCGGGTCGAGCAGTTCGTCCTTGCCGGCGCCGCAGGACTGCCAGTCGGCCCAGATCAGGGCGACGGCGCCGGGGTCCTCGGCGGCGGGGACGAGCGGCGCGGGCAGCAGTTCGCGGACGCGCGCGGGGTCGGTGCGGTATTCGATGGTGAGCAGGTCGCCCGAGTAGTACCAGGGCGGGGCCGGGATCAGCGACGCCCGCCCCGTGGCGGTCTTGGGCGGAAAGAATCCTCGGACGGTCGGCACGGTGGGCACAGCGGACTCCTGGAGTTCCTCGCCGGACTAATCGTTTGGGTCCGTACGTTATGACCTCGGCCCCGAGTTGTCACGAGCGGGCCGCCGTCGCCGCCGATTCGCCGCACCCCCTTGCGCGGCCCCCGCCCTCTTCATATTGTTCGACCCCAAACGATCCTCAACGACGCCCCCACTCGGCCCCACCGATTTCCCGAGTGAACCCCCGCACACGCCCCGCAGGAAGGCTGGACAGGGTGAGCGAAGAGAGCCCCGCACAGGACGACCGCGCCCGCCGGGCCGTCACGGCGCTGCGCGCACAGAACATCGACGTGGTGCGCGTCGTCTACCCCGATCTGCTGGGCGCCGACCGCGCCCGCGACATCCTCGTCGACCACCTGCCGGCCGCCGTGCGCAGCGGCCTGACGTTCTGCCGCGCCGTCTACCACACCAGCCCCCAGAGCGACGTCGTCCCCATGCCGGGGGGCCTGTCGGCGGGGATGCCGGACATCTCGGTCCGGCCCGACCTGGACACCCTGCACCCGCTGCCCTGGGAGCCCGGCGTCGCCTGGTGCCTGGGCGACGCCCTCGACCCGGCGACCGGCGGGGCGGCCACCGAATCCCCCCGCGACCTGCTGCGCGACGTGCTGGAGCGGTGCGGCGCACAGCCGCACGCGGTGATCGGCCCCGAGCTGGAGTACTACCTGTGCGAGCGGGACGAGCGCTCGGCCACCGGCTGGTCGCCGTACGGACAGGCCCCCGGCAACGTCTACAGCGCGGGGCTGCGCGGCGACCCCGACGGCCATCTGCTGCGCACCCTGCGCCACTTGAAGGAGCTGGAGATCGGCGCGACGGCCGGGAACCGCGAGTTCGGCAGCGGCCAGTTCGAGATCAACCTCGACCACTCGTCGGCCCTGGACGCCGCCGACCGCGCGTTCCGCTTCAAGACGGCGATCAAGGAGATCGCACGCACGGAGGGGCGGCTGGCGACGTTCATGGCCAGGCCCTTCAACGAGGAGGGCGGTTCCGGCTTCCATCTGCACCTGTCGATGGTGGACGCGGACGGCCACAATGTCTTCGAAGGCCGTGCCGATGAGGACGCGGACGCGCACGGGCTGTCCTCCACCGCGCGGCACGCCATCGCCGGCGTCCTCGCCCACGCGCCCGCGCTCACCGCGCTGCTCAACCCGACCGTCAACTCCTACAAGCGCTTCGGCCCCGACACCCTCGCCCCCTGGCTGATCGACTGGGGGCTGGACAACCGCAGCGCGATGGTGCGCATACCGCCCGAGCGCGGCGACGGCACCCGCCTGGAGCTGCGCCTCGGGGACGCCACCGCCAACCCCTATCTCGCCGTCGCGGGCGTGCTCGCCGCCGTGGCGCTCGGCCTGCGGGAGAAGAAGGAGCCGCCCGAGCCGCTGCGCGGCTACGGCTACCAGGAGGGGACCGCGGCCCGGCTGCCGGGCACGCTCGGCGCGGCGCTCGACGCGCTGGAGGGCGACGCGGACCTGACCGAGGTACTGGGGGCCGACTTCACCCGCTCGTTCCTCGCGTACAAGCGCAACGAGATCGCGCGGTTCCAGCAGTACGTCACGGACTGGGAGTTCAAGGAGTACGCCTTCCTCCTGTGACGGCCCAGCAGTGCGCCCGGCCCGCCGCCCGATCCGAAGGACAGCCGCCATGACCGTCACGTCCACCGCACCCGAACCCCTCCCCCTCGACGCGATCGACCTCGCCGACCACGACAACTTCACCGACGGCGAGCTGCCCTGGCGGATGTTCGACACGCTGCGCCGCGAGGACCCCGTCCACTGGCAGCCGGAGCCCGCGCCCGGCAGCGGCTTCTGGGCCGTCACCCGGCACGCGGACATCGTGCGCGCGGGCAGCGACCCGGAGACGTTCACCTCCACCCGCTTCACCAACCTCGAAGAGGTCGACGAGGACCACCGCGAGCTGCGCCGCTCCCTCCTGGAGACCGACGGCCCGCGCCACCGGGCCATGCGGCGGCTGCTCCAGCGGCAGTTCACGCCGCGCGCCGTCGCCGCGTACGAGGTGTTCCTGCGCGGGCTGACCGCGCGCACCCTGGACGCGGCTCTCGCCAAGGGGAGCCGCTTCGACTTCGTACGGGAGATCGCGGCCGACTTCCCCATCAACGTCCTCGCCCGCATGCTCGACGTCCCCGAGCACGACACCCAGCGGCTCATCGACTGGGGCAACCGCATCATCGGCAACACCGACCCCGACTACGCGGACGTCCTGCTCGGCACGGAGGAGAGCGAGCGCTACCGCGACCTGCCGTTCCGCAGCCCGGCGGCGCTGGAGGTCTTCGCGTACGGGCGTGAGCTCGCCGCGCGCCGCCAGGGCGCCGACGGCGACGACCTGGTGAGCCGGCTGGTCAACGAGCCGCTGTCGGACGGGGTGCCGCTGTCGGCGCGGGACTTCGACAACTACTTCCTGCTGCTGGTCGTCGCGGGCAACGAGACCACCCGGCACGCCATCTCGCTCGCCACGCTCGCCCTGATCGACCACCCGGAGCAGCGGGAGCTGCTGCGCCGGGACCCGTCCCTGATACAGGGCGCGGTGGAGGAGTTCCTGCGCTGGTCCTCCCCCGTCTACCACTTCCGGCGCACCGCGACCCGCGACACCGAGCTGGGCGGCCGGCGGATCGCCGAGGGCGACAAAGTCGTCCTGTGGTACGCCTCCGGCAACCGCGACGAGGCCGTCTTCGACGACCCCTACCGCTTCGACGTCACCCGCTCCCCCAACGACCAGCTCACCTTCGGCAAGGGAGGCCCGCACTTCTGCCTGGGCGCCTCGCTGGCCCGCCTGGAACTGCGCGTCATGTTCGAGGAGCTGCTCCCCCGCCTCGCCGGCATCCGCCTCACGGCCGCCCCCCGCCGCGTCCGCTCCAACTTCGTCAACGGCCTGAAGGAGCTGCCGGTCGAGGTCGCCCTGGCGTAGCCGCGGGCGGCCGGCAGCGCGTCATCGAGAACGCGCGAGCGCCCGTCAGGCCCACCGGCGGAGTATCAGCAGGGCCGTGGCCGTGAGGCCGACCGTGACGACGCAGCCGCGCAGCACCGCCGGAGGCATGCGGCGCGCCGTGCGGGCGCCGAGTCGGCCGCCGATGAAGGAGCCGACCATGAGCAGGGCGGCGGGCAGCCAGGCGATCGGCGCGATGATGACGAACACCACGGCGGCGGCCGCGTTGACCAGGCCGATGCAGACGTTCTTGATGCCGTTGAGGCGCTGGATGTTCTCGTTGAGCAGCAGGCCGAACAGGGCGAGCAGGATCACGCCCGCCGCGGCCCCGAAGTAGCCGCCGTAGACCCCGGCGACGAAGATCCCGGCCCACAGGGCGGGCCCGCCGCCGGCCGCCGCCTTCTCCGTGCGTTCGCCGAGTCGTCGCTTGAGCCACGGCTGGGCGACCACGAGCAGGGTGGCGATCAGCACCAGCGCGGGGACGACGGCGTCGAACGCGGCCGGGGGCAGCACGACGAGCCCGAAGGCGCCGATGACCGCGCCGACGAGTGCGACGGCGCCGAACCGCGCGACGCGGTGCAGCTGCCCGCGCAGTTCGTGCCGGTAGCCGTACGCGCCGCTGAAGTTGCCGGCCACGAGCCCGACCGTGTTGGACATGTTGGCGAGTACCGGCGGATAGCCGCTGGCCAGGAGGACGGGGAAGGTCACGAGGGTGCCCGAGCCCACGATCGTGTTGATCACCCCCGCCAGCACCCCGCTGGTCAGCACGAACGCCGCGGTCGGCCAGGTCACCGCGGCCCCGCCGCGAGGAAGTGCCGGAAGCGGCGCGCCACTTCGTACGGTGCGGTGGCGGGGCGGCCGAGCCGCTCCGGCGAGCCGGGAGCGATACGGGCGTGCAGCAGATGCGGGCCCGGCCCGGCGAGAGCCGACCGGAACGCCGCGGCGAAGCCGTCCGCGTCATCACTGGCGGAGGCCGACCGGTAGCCGCAGGCGAGCGCGACGCGGGCGAAGTCGACTCCGGCGGAGACCGTCGCCTGCCCGCCGGTCGAGTCATGGACGCCGTTGTCGAGGATCACATGGACGAGGTTGCGCGGCGCGGCGGCTCCGATGGTGGCCATGTTGCCCATTTTCATCAGCGCCGCGCCGTCCCCGTCGAGCACCACGGTCGTGCGCGCCGTGTTCAGCGCGACGCCGAGGGCCATGGCCCCGGCGCAGCCCATGGAGCCGACCTGGTAGAGGTGCTGCTCCCGGTCGGCCAGGGTGAACAGTTCCCGTCCGCACTTCCCGGTGGTCGCGATGACGGCCGCCTCGGCGGGGACCGCGGCGAGGACGGCTTCCAGGACGCGGGTCCGCGAGGGGCGGGGCCCGCCGCGGGTACGGTCCTCCACCGCCCCGGCGCGCGGCACAGGCGTGTACGGGGCCTGGTCCAGCGGTTCGTCCGGGGCGACCGTGCCCTTCCGCATGATGAGCGCGGTGGGGAGTTCGCCGTCGGCCATGAGTTTCGCGGCCTCGTCCAGGGCGGGGCCGATGAGTTCGGGCCGGTCGGGGAACGGCCGGTGCGGGATGCGGATGGTGGTCAGCAGGTCGTGCGTGACGGCGCCCATGACCTCGTGCTGGGGCTCGTCCTGGACGCCCGACTGCCCGCGCCAGGTGCACACGAGCAGGAACGGGATGCGGAACGGGTGGCTCAGTGAGGTGAGGGGGTTGACCATGTTCCCCAGCCCCGAGTTCTGGCACATCACGACGGGCCGCCGGCCCGCCAGCCACGCGCCGCCGGCCAGCGCGACGGCCTCCCCCTCGCTCGTCGCGCCGACGTAGCGCAGCTCCTGGTGGCTGATGGCGCCGTTGATGAGCGGGGTGAGGAACGAGCACGGGACCCCGGTGTAGAAGTCGAGGCCCCGGCCGAGGGCCGCCCGCAGGAACTCCCCGGCGCGGATCACGAGGTGGCCTCGGGGGTCCCGGTCGGCAGATAGCGGCGGCCGGCGTCGTCGAGTTCGTCGTAGTCGAGGAAGTCGAAGATCTCCTTGACGGGGGCGAGGGCCGGTTCCACGTCGCTGAGCCGGTGGTTCTCGAAGACGGACCGGCTGACGTCGCGCATCGCCTGCACCGAGGCCCGCATGTTCTGGTTGGCCCAGATCAGCGTCGAGACGCCCGCGCGCTCGAACGCGTCGACGCCCACCGCGTGGTATGTCGTGGGCGTG
>NZ_JBHVHQ010000456.1:0-6760 GCF_042800135.1 Streptomyces sp. NPDC057654
GGAGCGCGGCGGCGAGCAGGGCGGCGATCTGTTCGGGGTCGGCCGCGGCGGGCCGCTCGGCGGCGCGTACCTCTTCCTCCGCGGTCTCCTCCACGCACCGCCGCCAGCGCCGGACGGCGACGCCGACGCGGTCCGCGGCGCCTCGGGGGTCGCGGGGCGCGAGCGCGGAGGCGGCAGCGGCGGCCCCCTTGCGGAGCGTTCCCGCGTCCTCCGTCTCCTCCACGTGTTCGTCCGCGGCGGCGGCAGCGCAGCACAGGAGCGCGGCCAGGGACTCGGTGAGGGCGGCGAGGAGTTCTCCGGGGGCGCTGTCCCGGGGGTGGCCGCGCCAGTGGGTCAGCGCGTCGCCCGCGAGCGTCTCGCCGGCCGCGATCTCCCGACGCACCCGTTCGCCGGCCGCCTCGTAGGCCTTCTCGACGCGCTGCATCAGCCGAACGGCGGCGGCGTGCTGGGCGGCGGAGGCTCCGGCGAGGGCGGGCATCCGGGACCGCAGCGAGGCGACGACCCCGGCGGCGGTACGGGCCGCGGCGGCCGTACGGGCCTCGGGGTCCTGGGCGCGGTGGGTGAGCCAGGCGCGGAGCGCTGCCACGGCGGTGGCGGGCAGGAGCCCGCTGCCGCCGCCCGCGGACTCGGGGAGCTCGGGGATGGTGAAGCGGGGTACGGAGCCGAGCCCGGCGGCCGCCAGCATCGCCGCGTACTGCCGCGACACGTCGGCCGCCACCTGGTGCGGCACCCGGTCCAGGACGGTGACGAGGGTGACGTCGTACTCCTTGGCGGTGCGCAGCAGGTGCCAGGGCACGGCGTCCGCGTACCGGGTGGCGGTGGTGACGAGCACCCAGATGTCGGCGGCGCAGATCAGCTCGGCGGCGAGTTCGCGGTTGCGGGCGACGAGGGAGTCGATGTCGGGCGCGTCGAGGAGGGCGAGGCCGCGGGGCAGGGCGGCGTCGGTCTCGATGCGCAGCGCGGGCGGCGAGCCGTCCTCCTCGTACGCGCCGTCGCCGCCCTCGTCCGGCTCCGGCTCCGGCTCCCGCCGCCGTGCTTCTCCTCGCCCGTAGGGGCCTGCCGCGTCCTGCGCGGGCATCCAGACCCGGCTCAGCTGCGGCAGCACCCGGAGCCCCGCGAACCAGTGGTGGTCGTCGGGGTGGCACACCAGTACGGGCGTACGCGTGGTCGGTCGCAACACCCCGGCCGCCGTGACCCTCCGCCCGACGAGCGAGTTGACGAGAGTGGACTTCCCGGCTCCCGTGGAGCCCCCGACGACGGCGAGCAGCGGCGCTTCGGGGGCGCGCAGCCGGGGCACCAGGTAGTCGTCGAGCTGCGCCAACAGCTCGACGCGGCTGAGGCGCGCGCGGGCCGCGCCTGGAAGGGGGAGCGGGAAGCGTGCGGCGTCTACACGGTCACGCAGTGCGGACAGTGCGTCGAGCAGTCGGGGCCGTACGTCCAAGGTCGCCACATGTGCAGAATGCCCAATTTCGTTGGGTTTTTGAAGCGTATGGCCATCGGTGCGCGAGGCGTGGCGAGTGGGGCTCAGGCATAACGAGTACACAACACCCGCCGCCTGAGGCGTGAAAAACGATGCAGAATTCGTACCTGCCTGCGATTATCGGGACCGCTTCACCGAACCTCCACAACGTGTCACGGAGGTGAAGCAACCGGGACGAGGTGCACGAAGCCCTATCCTTGTCCCCGGCAAGGTCACGGCACCACCGAGCCCGGGGCTTCAGCTGTCCGAGACCGTCATACCGGCCCCCGTAGCTCAGTGGATAGAGCAGGCGCCTTCTAAGCGCTTGGCCGCAGGTTCGAGTCCTGCCGGGGGCGCAACCACTCCCTCACCTGGGAAAATACCGGTGAGGGTGTGTGGGCGCCGTAAGCTCCAGGCGGCTCGCGCAACTAACCGCAAGCTGATTCGAACAGTTCGCCGACACCCTTGACGCGACGGCACTCGCCGAGGCTCGGAGGCTGCGCCATCTGTTCAAGAGACACAGAGACTCCGCCAGCCGTCCGACACCTGTCTGGAACATGACGTCGGCGTCGAACACGAACTGCCACGACCCGTACGGCCGACCGGCGGAAGCGCGTCAGTGAACAATCTGTCCGGAGCCCCGTGACACGCGGGAGCTGCCACCGGAGATCGACGGGATGAGCGTCGAACCGCTGTGCCCGTGGAGCTGGAGCAGTTGCGTGGTGGGGTCGGACCGACTCCACCACTCTCCTGCGCGGAGGCTGGCTTCAGCTCCGAGGGGCCGACTGAGCCGCCGGAGCACGTGCGCATCATCTCCTGCCGGTTGCGGCGATTCAGGGGCGTGCGCCAGGCATTCGCGCCGCCTGGCGCACGCAGGCCCGTTGTCGAGGGCGTCGTGTGTGTTCAGTTGGGGCGGTTGACGAGGGGGATGGCGTCGTGGGTGCCGTTGGCGTCGACGTGAGGGTAGTAGCCGAGGTTGCCGTTGGCCCAGCGGATGAGGATGTCGTCGGGGCGCGCGGTGGGGGTGGTGAAGGAGCCGACGGTGAGGATTTCGGCGTTCTTCCAGGGGGAGCCGACGGGGCGGATGCGGGTGCGGCCGTGGAAGCCGTTGGTGTCGACGCCGGGGAAGATGGTGGTGTCGCCGTCCTTCCAGCGGATGACCAGGTCGTCGGTCTTCTTCCCCGTGAACTCTCCGGCGCTGAGCTGTGCGGCTTCGGTCCAGGCGTCCTTGCCGGCGTCGTGGAGCTGGGTCCAGCCCTTCAGGCCCTGGGTGGAGGTGTGCGCGTACATGGAGACGGATCCGTTGTCCCACAGGACGAGGAGGTCGTCGCGCAGGGGGTTGTCGGTGTAGCGGCCGGCGGTGATCAGGCGGGCGTTCTTCCAGAACGGGTTGTCGCCGCCGGGCTCGCGCAGGACCTGTTCGTCGTGGACGCCGTTCTGGTCGAGGTGGGTGAAGGTGGAGAGCTTGCCGTTGGACCAGCGCACCGTGACGCCGTCCCTGCCGTCGGGGGCGAAGGTGCCGCCGGTGATGGCCTGGGCGCGGGTCCAGAAGCTGCCTGCCGCGGCGATCTGGTGGGTGGTGGAGAAGGGCTGCTTGGGGTCGTCGTGGTCGGCGCCCTGGTAGAGGGTGGCGGAGCCGTCCTTCCAGACGACGAAGAGGTCCATGCGGCGCTGGCCGTCGGCGGGGCTGGTGAAGTGGCCGGAGGCGAGGTAGGCGGCGTTCTGCCAGTTGGCGCGGTCCAGGAGGGTGCGGGAGGCGACGGCCTGGATCCAGCCGGCGATGTCGTCGACGCGGGCCTCGGAGGCCCCCTCGCGGGTTTCGTCCTCGTTGCCGATGCAGCCCTTCTGCCAGGAGAGACTATTGACTGCGGCCAGTTCGAGGTGGCCGTTCTTCTCTCGGAAGGCAGGGCCGCCGGCATCGCCCTTGCAGATGACGTCGGTGGCGGATTTGCCGTTGAGGCCAAGGGTGGAACCGTCTGTCGCTCCCACCGTGAACGCGCCTGAGTGCAGGCTGTTGGGCACCCACTCGGTCTTGGTGCGCCCAAAGCCGGCGACCCGCAAGTGCTCGCCTGGCTGGGGCGCGTCGGTGCCGACAGCAAGTGGGGTGACGCCGGTGACGGGTTTGGCGAGTTTGACCATCACGAGATCGCGGTCCTCGCGCGGTACGAGTTCGACGGCGTTCACCACACTGCCGGCCTTGCTCGTGAGGTCCGTCCGGCCGACGGTCACGGTGGTCTTCTGCTTGGGGGCACCAGTAGTCACCTTGGATCCCGGTGCGTCAGCGAAGCAGCTCGCCGCGGTAATTACCCACTGCTGCTCGACGAGCGCACCCGAACAGTTCCGCTGGCTGTCACCGATCTCGAGCTTCGCGGTGAACGTGGAGGCTCCGTCCTCGTCCCCCACGACAGCTTGTGCTGACGTACCGGCGAGCAAACTGATTGTAACGCTGGTTGTGAGAATCCCTGCTATCCACGCAGCACGTGAACATCTGCCGGACATAATTCTTTCCTTTTCAAAAGTGAATAGAGAATGGGTAAAGTCGAGACTCCCGAAGGCGCCCGCCCCCACCGGTAGGTGGTGGGGGCGGACTGCACCATGTTGGTTCAGGTGACGCCAAACCAACAAATCTTCACGTATCCAAGCGGATCTTCGCGCCTCTGCATCTCTTCGTCGATCCGACGCAGCACTTCCCCTTGGGAAACATTCCACGGAATAACCCGTTCGCCTTCTCGTGGGCTCATGTCGCCAGCTTTGACACCGTGGTCCAGCATGTCTCCGACGAGTTTGAGAACTGCTGCTCGCACCTCGGCCACCGCTCCAAGGACGGCGATGCGGGCAAGGCCCGGCGCGCGCCCCGCCGCGACGCGAGGACTATAACCGGGCAATCAGGACAGCATGCGCCCCGCTCCGCGGAACGAGGCAGCCTCCACAGGCAGGAGCCGGGCAGCCGGAGGCGATCTTGAGATCTCCCCAAGCCGACCGGCTTCGGTACGGGGACACCCCGACTATGGGTACTGCTCACATGCGTCGGTCGCGATGTCGCGACCTAGAGACCCTCCGCAGCGCGTACTCGATGATTCGTGCCCCCAGCCCTGCGACAACTGCCCAAAGGACGAGGAGTCCCACGCCGCTCAGACTGTTGAGGCCGCCGGCGGCAGAGCTGAAGACCTCCCGGAGTATTACCAAGAGAACGAGGCTGATGACGACAGGACGCACGGGGTGCGCTGCTTCGGGGGACTCGTGAGTACCGTTGACCGTTTTCATACCTTTACCCTCGCACTGTTTGGTAGCCGTAGACGCCCAGCCCCGCCAGGGCTCCGCTGAATCCGCCGACGACGGCACCGGGAACGCAGCCGGCTTCCAGTGAGCCGAGGCAGCCGGTGATGGCGCCTCCGACCGCCCAGTCCATGGAGCTCTTGGCTGCGTTCTTCATGCCGTTCCACAGGCCGTCCCAGAAGCCGCCCCCGCCGGAGTCGGATACTCGAGCGGCAAGCTCGGGGCGGATATTGGTGTCGTCGCCGGGACTCATGCTGGAGCCCCAGTTGAACCAACCTGCCATGGTGCTGAACTGCTCAAAGCGTTCCCGGACGCTCATGTCCCAGTTGATCGTCGGCGCCTTGTCGTTGCGCGTGATGTCGGCCGGATTAACGTGATGAGCCGCATCTTCCTTGGCTTTCTGTGCGGCGCGAGCGGCTGCTTCGGCGATTTCCTGCTGCCGCTTGTTGGCCGCGATGGAGTGGGCCTGACTGGCAGCCTGTTCGGCCGTGGCTGCATCCTTGTGCGCGGCGATCGCGGCTTGGCGGGCCTTATCGGCTGCGGCTGCAGCGCTGCTGGCGGACTGGATGGCCTGAGAGGCAGAGGTTTCCGCCTGGTTGGCGGAGTAGTTGGCCTGTCGCGCCGCACCGCGCGCGGTTTTCGCGGCACTCTGAGCCTGCTGGGCTGAACGGGCCGCGTTCTGAGCGGACTTAGCAGCGTCATCAGCGTGCTGCTGGGCCTGCTGAGCATAGCCGTCGGCCTGTTTGGCGGACTGCTTGGCCTTCGCGGCCCATTGATCGGCTTCGGCTGCCGCCTCGTGGGCATTGGCAGCGGCTACGGATGCTTCCTGCGCCTGCTTCTGCGCTGTCGCCGCGGTCTTGGCGGCTGCGGCAATGGTCGACTGGATCACCGCCTCGTGAGCGGCAGCGTCCGCGTCCTGCTGGGCTGCGATGTACTGGACGCGAGTGACGAAGTCGTGCTGCATCCAGGTGGGGCCTTCGAGGGCCTCTTGCGCTGCCGCCTTGACCTGTGGTCCGCCGGTGCCCAGGAGCCCGGCGATAGCGACCCGGTCGTCCTCTGCCTGCGCTGCGGCCCGCCCAGTGAGGAGGAAGTCGTACAACGCTTTGGGACTGCCGGCGTCGATAGCCTTGTTGGCAGCCGCGGTGACTGCCTTGCCCGCGCCTTGGAGGGTAGTGGCGACCTTGACGCGGAAGTCCTCTGCCTGGGCGGTCATGAAACCCTGAGTGAGGAACTGCTTAGCCTTAGCTGGGTCACCATCCTTGAGGACGTCGGCGGCTGCAGAGGCCAGTGGGGCGCTGCCGATGGTGGAGAGGTACTGGATCCTCTCGCGATCGTCCTGCTGCAGTCCTTGCTCATAGCCGGCCTTGAGCCAAGCGGTCATGGATTCATCGGTGCCGGACAGAGCGCTCGCCGCTGCCTGCCGTGTCCACGTATCGGGCGAGCTGAGGAGATTCACGGCTGCCTTGCGCGCGATCTGGACAGCTTGACGAGGATCAGCGGTGTGCTTGGCCTGGCTGATCAGGTCTTTGGTGGTTTGGTCGGTCTGCTGCTCAGTGGTCCGCTCCTGTTGCAGCCACCACTGGTTGGCGTCCGAGGACTTCTTCAGATCTGCGGCTTCCTGCAGACCCAGCTGCAGCTCCCCGGCGATACGTGCCTTGTCAGCGTCCCGAGCGAGTGTGGCTACCTTCTCCGCTTGCGTCACGGCGTTGGTGGCGGTGTCGGCTGCTTCGCGGGCGGCTTTGGCGTGCGCGGCGGACTGGTTCGCGAAATCCTGGGACTGGCCAGCGTATTTCGCGGCCTCGTCGGCCTGCTTGGCGGCCTTTTCCGCGTGGTCGGCCGCCCTGATCGCCGCCTTCTGTGCCTCACGCGCCGCGGTGGCGGAGCTCCCGGCCAGGCGCGTGGCGCGGTCGGCGGCACCGGTCGCTGTGTCGGCGGCGCGCTGAGCACGCGCGGCGGCATTCCGTGCGGCTGCGGCCTGGGCCTTCGCGGCGCCCGCATTGCGTGCCGCGTCCGCAGAGGCGGAAG
>NZ_JBHVHQ010000457.1:0-6753 GCF_042800135.1 Streptomyces sp. NPDC057654
GGCCCCGCGTGTACGGGTGCCGCGGAGCGTCGTAGACCGCGTCCGCCGGACCCTCCTCGACGATCCGGCCGTCCCGCATCACGACGACACGATCACTCACCTGGCGTACGACGGCGAGGTCGTGCGCGATGAAGACGAGCGCGATCCCCGACTCCCGCTGCACGTCCCCCAGCAACTCGACCACCTGCGCCTGCGTGGTGACGTCGAGCGCGGAGACGGCCTCGTCGCAGACGATCAGCTTCGGCTCGGGCGCGAGCGCCCGCGCGATGCCGACGCGCTGCCGCTGGCCGCCGCTGAACTCATGCGGATAGCGGTGGTACGCGTCCGGGTCGAGGCCGACCCTTCCCAGCAACTTCCGCACCCGTTCCACGATCTCACTGTCCGTCAGCTCACCGGCCGTGCGCAGCGGGTCCGCGATCGACTCGCCGACGCTGCGCCGGGGGTTGAGCGAGGAGACGGGGTCCTGGAAGACCATCTGCGCCTCGCCGCGGAACCCGCGCAGGTCGCGCTCGCGCACACCACCGATGTCCTGCCCTCGGTACCGCAGCGCGCCGCCGGACGGCTCCAGCAGCCGTACGAGCATCCGCCCCAGCGTCGTCTTGCCGCTGCCGGACTCCCCGACGACGCCCACGGTCTCCCCCGGCCGGATGGTCAGCGAGACCTCCTCCACGGCGGTGACGGCGCGCTTGCCGCGCCCGAACTCCCGCCGCAGGCCCGTGGCTTCCAGCAGCGGCTCGCCCCCGGGAACGGCGTCGGCCGTCCGCCGTACGTCGATCCGCGGCACCGCCGCCAGCAGCGCCCGCGTGTAGTCCTCGCGCGGCCCGTCCAGCACCGCCCGCGCCGGGCCGTGCTCGACGCCGCGCCCCTCCTTCATGACGAGCAGTTCGTCGACGTTGCCGGCCGCCACCCCCAGGTCGTGTGTGACCAGGAGCAGCCCCATGCCCGTCTCCGCGCGCAGCTCCCGCAGCAGCCCGAGGATCTGCGCCTGCACGGTCACGTCCAGGGCCGTCGTCGGTTCGTCGGCGACGAGGAGGCGGGGTTCGCAGGCCAGCGCCATGGCGATCAGCGCGCGCTGGCGCATGCCGCCGCTGAACTCGTGCGGGCGGGCGCGGGCCCGCCGCGCCGCGTCCGGAATGCCGACGCGGTCGAGCACCTCGACGGCTCGCGCCCGCGCGGCCCGTCGCGACGCGCCCCGCCGGTGCACGCGGTACACCTCGGCGATCTGGTCGCCGATCGCCGCGTACGGGTCGAGGGAGGAGAGCGGGTCCTGGAAGACCATGGCCGCCACCGGGCCGCGCAGAGCGCGCAGTTCGGCTTCTCCGGCGGCGAGTACGTCGCGTCCGGCGACCCGTACCGCGCCCGTGACCTCGGCGCCGGTCCCCCGGTGCAGGCCGAGCAGCCCGTACGCGACGGTGCTCTTGCCGGAGCCCGACTCGCCGACGATGCCGAGCGCGCCGCCCGGCGGCATGGTGAAGGACAGCCCGTCGACGGCTCGTACGGCCGCGCCCTGGCCCACGGGGAAGGTGACGGAGAGGTCCTCGACCTCCACCAGCGGCTCGCGGGTATCGAGAGGACTCATGCGAGGACCACCCTTCGGTCGACGACGGCGTACAGCAGGTCCGCCACGATGTTGGCGATGACGACGGCCGCGCCCGTGACCAGCACGACGCCCACCACGACCGGCAGGTCGATGGTCCGGGTGGCGTGTACGAGGAGCTGGCCGAGCCCCGGCAGCCCGAAGAGCGTCTCGGTGAGGACCGCGTTGCCGAACATCGAGCCGAGGTCGAGCGCGGTGAGCGCGATGACCGGCGGCAGCGCGCCGCGCAGCGCGTGCTTGCCGACGATGGACCGCTCGGCGACCCCGTACGCCCGGAACGTGCGGATGTGGTCCTCGGCGAGCGTCTCCAGCATCGAACTGCGGGTGAGGCGCGCGTACTTCGCGGACTCGATGAGGGCGAGCGCCGTCCAGGGCAGCAGCAGGTTCCACGCCCACTGCTCGGGGTCCTCGGTCAGCGCCACGTAGGAGGGGAAGGGCAGCCAGCCGAGGTAGGCGCAGAAGAGCATGAGCAGCAGCAGCCCGATGATGAAGACGGGCGTGGCGGTGCCGGCCAGGGTCAGCCAGGTCAGCACCCGCTCGGTCACGCCGCCGCGGCGCAGCGCGGAGAGCAGGCCGCTGCCGACGCCGAGCAGCAGCCACAGCACCATGGCGCCCAGCGCGAGCGAGGCCGTGACGGGCAGCCGCTGCGCGATGAGGTCGGTGACCTGCTGGTCGTTCTGGTAGGAGAGGCCGAAGCAGGGGGCGTCGCAGTGGAGTACGCCCGTGCCGGTGGAGTAGTCGTGACCGGCGACGAGCCCTTGCAGGAAGTGCCAGTACTGCACGTACACGGGGTCGCCGAGGGCCAGTTGCTCGCGGACCTGGCGGATCTGCTCGGGGTTGCAGCGGAGGCCGCAGGCGAGCCGGGCGGGGTCGCCGGGGGCGACGTAGAACAGCGCGTAGATGACGAGCGAGAGGGCGAAGAGCACGATGACCGCGCCGACGGCCCTGCGCAGCAGGTAGCCCCTCATGCGGAATTCCCCTTCTTCCTCCGCCGGGCGGTGCGCCCCGTGCGGCCGACCCGCAGCCGGGAGGCGGCGCGCGGGTCGAGCGCCGTGCGCAGCCCGTCGCCGAGGACCGTGAAGGCGAGCACGGTGGTGAACAGGGAGAGTGCCGGGAGGAGTACGTACATGGGGTCGGCGCGGAACCAGGTGGTCGCGGTGGACAGCATCTGCCCCCAGGAGGGGGTGGGCGGCGTGACGCCGACGCCCAGGAAGGACATTCCGGCCTCGGTGACGATGTTGGTGGGGAGCAGGATCGCGGCGTAGGTGATGACGGGCGCGGCCAGTGCGGGCAGCAGTTCGCGCCGGGCGACGCGCAGCCGCGAGGCGCCGCCGAGCCGCGCCGCGGCGACGTAGTCGAGTTTCTTGAGGGTGAGGGTCTGGGCCCGTACGATCCGCGCGGTGCTGCCCCAGGCCAGCAGCCCGATGACGATGACGAGCAGCACCGGGCGCGGGAAGGAGGATGGCACGACGGCGGTGGCGCCGATGGCGAAGACGAGCATGGGCAGCGCGACCATGACGTCGCTGAAGTGGCTGAGGACGCTGTCGACGAGCCGGTTGCCGAGCCCGGCGGCCAGCCCGATTGCGACGCCGATGAAGACCTGGACGAGGGTGGCGCCGGCGGCGACGGCGAGCGAGACGCGGGCGCCGTAGAGGAGCCGTACGAACAGGTCGCGGCCGGTGCCCGGTTCGACGCCGAGCCAGTGGTCGGCGCTGACCCCGCCGTACGGGCCGAGGGGCACGCCGCCGCGCGCGGAGTCGACGAGTCCGTCGTGGTAGGCGTTGACGTCCTGGCCCTCCAGGGCGCCGAGCAGCGGGGCGGCGAGCGCGAGGACGACGAGCAGGGCGAGGACGGCGGCGGCGATGAGGGCGGACTTCCGCGCCCGCAGCCGCCGCCAGACCTGTCGGGCGCCGGAGGGCGCGGCGGGCGGCGCGGCCGAGGCGGGTCGCGCTTCGAGAGTCGCGGCGCTCACTTGACCGCGACCTGGGAGATGTCGAGGACGCCGGTCCAGTCGCTGATCACGATGTTCTTGGCGTCCTTGCCGTAGAGCCGCTTGTAGACGGGGTGGAAGAGCGGGACGGTCAGAGCCTGTTCGCCGATCTTCTTGTCGAGCGCGCCCCACCGCTTCGCGGCGGCATCATGGTCGGTGATCTTGTTGATCTCGTCGATCTCGTCGTTGACCGCGGGGTCGTCCAGGCGGGCCGAGTTGAAGTTGGCGCCGTCCTCGACGATCTGCCGGCCGTCGAAGATCGGCGCGAGGAACGGGCCGCCGGAGGGCCAGTCCGCGCCCCAGTGGCCGAGGAAGAGGCCGGGCTGGGTCTTGGTGGCGTGGACCCGCTGGTTGTAGTCGTTGTCCTCCAGGCCCTGGAGCTTGACGGCGATCCCTGCCTTCTTGAACCCGGCCTGGAGCGCGGTCGCGATCTCCGGGCTGGACTCGAAGTTCTGGGCGGTGGAGTGGGTGAGGGTGATGCTCAGCGGGCCCTTGGGGGCGCCCTGCCCGTAACCGGCCTCCTTCAGCAGCTCGCGGGCCTTGTCGGGGTCGCCGGTCTTCCCGGCCGGGAAGTGGTCGTACGGGGTGTAGCCGAGGGCCTTCTGGTTCGGCAGGAAGGTGGTCGCGGGCTCGGCGAGCGAGGAGCCGCCCGCGGCGTTGACGACGCTGGTGCGGTTGACCGCGTACGAGATCGCCTGGCGCACCTTCGGGTCGTCGAACGGCTTGGTCTTCGGGTTGAAGGCGAGGTAGTTCGTGTAGCCGAAGTGGCCGGTGCCGACCCGGTCCGCGAGCTGCTTGTCGCCGCTGACCTGGGCGAGTTCGGCGGGGCCGAGGTTGGCGTCGGTGGTGATGGCGGCGGCGTCCGGGCCGGACCCGGTGGACAGCCGCTGGTTGATGACGGCGGGGTCCAGGCCCGACTTCACGTCGATCCGGTCGGGGTAGGCGTGCCGCCGGCCGTCGGTCTTCGCGGACCAGTGGGGGTTGCGCTCCAGCAGCATCCGCTCGCCGTCGCCGGTGTTGCGGACGACCTTGTACGGGCCGGACGAGACCGGGTGCTCCTCGTACTTGGTGCCGGTGTCCTTGGCCTTGGGCACGGGCGCGAACTGCGTCTGCGTGGCGAGGTAGGGGAAGTCGCCCTCGGGCTTCTTGAGGTGGAAGACGAGGGTCTTGGCGTCCGGCGTCCCGATGGACTTCAGCCCCTCGCCGCCCTTGTCCTTGTAGGGCCCCTGGTAGTCCTCGCCGCCGACCAGCCAGTCCCTCAAGTACGGGGCGCCGCCGGAGAGTTCCCCGGCGAAGGAGCGCTCGATGCCGTATTTGACGTCGGCGCTGGTGATCGGCGACCCGTCCTCGTAGGCGAGTCCGTCCTTGAGCTTGTACGTCCAGACCTTGGCGTCCTCGCTGGGCGTGCCCAGGTCCGTGGCGAGGTCGGGGACGACCTTGGTGCCGGCGGCGCCGTCCGCGCGGTTGCGGGTGGTGAGGGTGCGGAAGACGAGGGAGGGGATGTTGCCGCCGCCGGAGGTGTAGAGGCGGGCCGGGTCGAAGTCGCGCTGCGGCTCGCGGTTGAGGACGGTGAGCGTGCCGCCCTGCTTCGGCGCTCCGGCCGCGCCGCCGCCCTTGGCGTCGCCGGCCTCCTTCGGTCCGCAGGCCGCCACGCCCCCGACCAGGGCGGCGACGACCGCGGCGGCGGCCGCGCGGTGCGATATGAGGGGCAGTTGACGCATGGCTGAGGACGCCTTTCGGAAGGTGGCGGCAGAAAGCACCCACGGAAGGCGGCAGGGAGGAGCCCGTATGCGGTGGCCGGGCACTGGACCGCCCCCGGCGGGCACACAGAGATCAGACGGTGAGACGCGGGGGTACGCGCGGGAAGGCGCGGAGGGGCGGTCTCAGCGACAGAGAATGTCGGCGATCGCATGCGCGGCCACGCCGATCAGCGCCAGCTCGAAGCCGGCGTCATCGGGGGCATGGCGATGCGACATGCGGAGAATCCTGGACGAATATCCGTTCACTGGCAAAGGTGTCCCGCGAGCTGAGACTCTCGGTCTCACATGTCGGGATTCCTACCCTTCGGGGTGCGGCCAGGGGTTGGCCCGGCAGGTCGCGCCGTCCAGCGTCAGGAACTTCGTCTGCTGCATCATCACCGGCGCGAGCGCGCCCTGCTTCGGGCACGTCTCATGGTTGCGCCCGAGCCGGTGCCCGACCTCGTGATTGATCAGCATCTGCCGGTAGGCGTGCATCTTGTCGTCGCCGTAGGTCACCGCGCCGCGCGCCCACCGATACGCGTTGATCATGACGCGCTCGGTGGCCGCGGAGTCGCACGAGACGTTGTCCTGGGTGGTGTCCAGGCCCGACTTCGCGCACCACTTCGCGGTCGTGGTGGGGCTGGCCAGGCTGATCACGAAGTCCGCGTGGCCGGACGAGACCCGCTCGAAGGTGCGCTGCCCGCCGTGGGCCCAGCTGCGGTCGTCGTTCAGGGTCTTCTGCACGGCCTCGGCGAACAGCGCGCCGTCCAGGCCCAGCCCCTTCTCCACGTCGACCCGGTAGCGCACCACCTCGCCCTTGCCGGGCGCCTTGTCGTGCCCCGGCACCGCCTCGAACTCCCCGGTCGCCTGGAGCTTCGCGTCCAGCGGGAACTTCTTCGCCATCTGGACGTCGTACGGGGAGTGGTCCGCGACCGTGCCCGGCGGGGGCACTGGCCGGCTCTTCGTGCGGGTCGCGGAGTCCGGGTGGCGCTGCTCGGAACCGCCGGCCGCGCGCGCCGGGCCACCGCCGCCCTTGCCGTCCTGGTCGTGCGCGACCTGGCCGGAGACGACCACGGCCAGCACCGCCGTCACGGCCGCGGCGGCGACGCCCGTGAGCGTACGGGCGAGACCGCCCTTGGCGGCCCCGGTGCGCCGCTCCGGCCCCCGGCTGGGCGGCACCGCCTGGTCGGCGGGTACGGGCGGGACGCTGGGCCCGACGATCGGCCCGGCGGGCTTCGCACCGTCCTTCACCCTGTCGGGGGCTCCTGCGGCGAACACGTCGTCCTCGTTTCGCCGGTGGGCGCCTTCGCGCGGGCCGTCCCCGTCACGCCGGTGGTCCTGCTGGTCGAAGTAGTCGAATGCGTCGATGAACTCCTGGCGCGGGCGGGGCACCGTACCGGTCGCCATCGGGCCCTGCGGCTCCGGCC
>NZ_JBHVHQ010000458.1:0-6739 GCF_042800135.1 Streptomyces sp. NPDC057654
GCACCGCCTCCTCGGCCTCCAGCGCCCGCGCGTTGAACTCCGGGGGGCCGCTGAGCCCCAGCGGATGGCCGGGCACCGGCAGCGCGACGCGCAGCCCGGCCGCCGCGAGCGCGCGCAGCCGCCCGAGCGCGAGGGTGAGTCCGACCGGCCCGGACTCGCCGGGCAGCCCGGCGACACGGTGGGCGGCATCGTCGCCCGTGATGTGATGCGCGGCGTCATCGGGCGGGACAAGTCCGGCAATGAGGGCGTTTCCCCACGCGGCGAGCCGTCCTGAGCGAGGTTCATCGAGCATGGTCCCCAGCCTAAGGACTGGCACTGACACCCGGTGGCGTAGGTTTTATACGGGGGCTGCGCCTACCGGCGCCCGCGACGATCGAGACTGCAATGGGAGACAACGCGCTCATGAGCGATGTGCTGGAGCTGGTGGACGTATCAGTGGTCCGCGAGGGCCGGGCTCTGGTGGACCAGGTCTCCTGGTCGGTCAAGGAGGGGGAGCGCTGGGTGATCCTCGGCCCCAACGGTGCCGGCAAGACCACCCTCCTCAATGTCGCCTCCAGCTACCTCTTCCCGACGAGCGGCACCACGAAGATCCTCGGCGAGCAGCTCGGCAAGGTCGACGTCTTCGAGCTGCGCCCGCGCATCGGCATGGCGGGCATCGCCCTGGCCGACAAGCTGCCGCGCAGCCAGACCGTCCTCCAGACCGTGCTCACCGCCGCCTACGGAATGACCGCCGGCTGGCAGGAGCACTACGAGGACGTCGACGAGCAGCGCGCCCGCGCCTTCCTCGACGTGCTCGGCATGACCGAGTACATCGAGCGGAAGTTCGGCACCCTCTCCGAGGGCGAGCGCAAGCGCACCCTCATCGCCCGCGCGATGATGACCGACCCCGAGCTGCTCCTCCTCGACGAGCCCGCCGCCGGCCTCGACCTCGGCGGCCGCGAGGACCTCGTACGCCGCCTCGGCCGGCTCGCCCGCGACCCGCTCGCGCCCTCCATGGTCATGGTGACCCACCACGTCGAGGAGATCGCCCCCGGCTTCACCCACGTCCTGATGATCCGTCAGGGCAAGGTGCTCGCCGCCGGCCCCGTCGAACTCGAACTGACCTCCCGCAACCTCTCCCACTGCTTCGGCCTCCCCCTGGTCGTCTCGCGCAACGGGGACCGCTGGACCGCTCAGGGCCTGCCGCTGTCCTGATCCCCTGTCATCTGCCGCCCTCGTCGCCGCGCTGTCCACAGCCGGTCTGTCCCGACCGGGCCCGCGCGCCTACGATGAACGCGTGGACTCATGGGTGTGGTGGCTCGTAGCCGCGGCGGGGCTGGGGATTCCCCTGGTCGTGACCGCGATGCCCGAATTCGGGATGCTCGCGGTCGGCGCGGTCGCCGCCGCGGTGACCTCGGCCATCGGCGGCGGCACCGTGATGCAGTTCGTGGTGTTCGCCGTCGTCTCGGTCGCCCTGATCGCCGTCGTACGACCGATCGCCGCCCGGCACCGCAAACAGCGGCCGGAGCTGGCGAGCGGCGTCGAGGCGCTCAAGGGCCGCCAGGCCGTCGTCCTCGAACGGGTCGACAGCGGCAGCGGCCGCATCAAGCTCGCCGGTGAGATCTGGTCGGCGCGCTCGCTCGACGCCGATCAGAGCTACGAGGTGGGGGCCCAGGTGGACGTCGTCGAGATCGACGGCGCCACCGCCGTCGTGATGTGACCTCAACCCCTGCACGGCAGGGGTGAGTTCTGACAGAATCGATCTTCAGACAACCGGATCTGCAACCGAAGGCGCGGGGAGCACGTTGGAACCGATCATCATCGTCCTGATCATTCTGGTGGTGCTCGTCTTCATTGCGCTGATGAAGACGGTGCAGGTCATCCCACAGGCGAGCGCCGCGATCGTGGAACGGTTCGGCCGGTACACCCGCACGCTCAACGCCGGACTGAACATCGTCGTCCCGTTCATCGACTCGATCCGCAACCGCATCGACCTCCGCGAACAGGTCGTGCCGTTCCCCCCGCAGCCGGTGATCACCCAGGACAACCTGGTCGTCAACATCGACACCGTCATCTACTACCAGGTGACCGACGCACGGGCCGCGACCTACGAGGTCTCCAGCTTCATCCAGGCCATCGAGCAGCTCACCGTCACCACCCTCCGCAACATCATCGGCGGCATGGACCTGGAGCGCACCCTCACCTCCCGCGAGGAGATCAACGCGGCCCTGCGCGGCGTCCTCGACGAGGCCACGGGCAAGTGGGGCATCCGCGTCAACCGCGTCGAGCTCAAGGCCATCGAGCCGCCGACCTCCATCCAGGACTCGATGGAGAAGCAGATGCGCGCCGACCGTGACAAGCGCGCCGCGATCCTCCAGGCCGAAGGAACCAGGCAGTCCGCGATCCTCACCGCGGAGGGCGAGAAGCAGTCCGCGATCCTGCGCGCCGAAGGTGAGGCCAAGGCCGCGGCCCTGCGCGCCGAGGGCGAGGCCCAGGCGATCCGTACGGTCTTCGAGTCCATCCACGCCGGGGACCCGGACCAGAAGCTGCTCTCCTACCAGTACCTCCAGATGCTCCCGAAGATCGCCGAAGGCGACGCCAACAAGCTCTGGATCGTCCCCAGCGAGATCGGCGACGCACTCAAGGGACTCAGCGGCGCCGTCGGCAACATGGGCCTCCTCGGCGGCAATTCGGGAGGCGGCGGCGACGCGCCCGCCGGCCTCACCAAGCCGCGCCGCGAACAGCCCCCGCTCGACTGACCGTACGAGCCCCACGACGCCGCGCACGGACACCGTCCGGTCGCCCTGCCCCCCCCAGCGGCGACCGGACGTCGCGTTTCACGGCGCGTTCCACGATGCGCTTCACGCGGGCACCGGCAGCCACTCCGGCAGCGCCGACCGTTCCCGTACGTCCAGCGCGAGCACCAGCGCGTCCGACGGCGTCGGCTCGAACGGCCGGCTCAGCAGCCGCATCCCCGCCTGCTCCGGAGTCCGGTCCGCCTTGCGGTGATTGTCCTCCGCGCACGCCGCGACCGTATTGAGCCACGTGTCGCCGCCGCCCCGCGAACGCGGCAGCACATGATCCACGGTCGTGGCCCGCCGCCCGCAGTACGCGCACCGGTGCCGGTCCCGCACCAGCACCCCCCGCCGCGACCACGCCGCCCGTCTTCGGAACGGCACCCGTACGTACCGACTGAGCCTGATCACCAGCGGTACGGGCACCTCGACCGCCGCCGCGCGCACCCGCAGCCCGGGGTGCGCCTGCTCGACGACCGCCTTGTCCTGGAGCACGAGCACCACCGCCCGCCGCAGCGACACCGTCGCCAGCGGCTCGAAGCTCGCATTGAGCACCAGTGTCTCGCGCATCCCGTCCACCTCCCGGCCAACTCCCGCCCCAGCGGCGGGAACGGCACCACTGTGCCGGGCACAGACCACGCGGACAACGCAATATCCGCATACCGGAAGGCGTACGAAAGATGAACGCGCGGGGGAGTCGGCCGACGGACATGAAGGGCGCGGCGCATGAAAACGCTCCGGGACCCTTCCCCCGTGAAAACCAGGGACCCGGAGCGTTTGGCAGCAGGCGCGGACATCCGGCACGGAGCCGCACTCCGGCAGACGGCCGACGCGCCCGAAGACACGCCCCACCGCCCCCGCCACTGCGGTACCCGCTGCCCGACGACAGTGGAGCGCGAGACGCCTTCAGCCGTCGGCCACGTCCCACTGTGCGATCCCGGACGTCCGGACGCAACGCATTTTCCGCCCGTACGGACCTCAGTCGGCCGCCGGAACCTCGTACTCGCCGATCAGCTCGGCCCGGCCCAGCGTGTGGAACCGCAGGTTGAAGCCCACCACGGCCGGCGACGCGTCCGCGTCCGGGCCGAGCTTCTCCTGGTCCACGGCGTACACCGTGAACACATAGCGGTGCGGCCCGTCCCCGGGCGGCGGCGCGGCGCCGCCGAAGTCCCGCGTCCCGAAGTCGTTGCGCACATGCACCGCACCCTCGGGAAGCCCCTTCATGCCACCCGAACCGGCCCCCGTCGGCAGCTCCGTCACCGACGCCGGAATGTCGAAGACCGACCAGTGCCAGAAACCGCTGCCGGTCGGCGCGTCCGGGTCGAAACACGTGACGGCGAAGCTCTTCGTACCCGCCGGGAACCCCTCCCAGCGCAGATGCGGCGAGGTGTTCCCCCGGTCGAAGACCTGGCCGTCCGGGAGCGCCGCACCCGGCGACACGTCGTCGCTCACCACCGTGAACGACGCCACCGGCGGATGGAAAGCGTGGGGCAACGGCCGTCGCTGCTGCTCGGACACGTCAAGACCTCCTATACGCGCTGTACGTGCGAATCGCTGGAGCCGCCAGCCTAGCGACGGCGTCCGGAGCGCTGCTGACACCATACGGAGGTGCTTCGACGCCTCTTTCACCACCACGTACGCGCCCTGACCGCCGCACTGGCCGCGCTGCTCCTGCTTCTGCTGCCCGCCTGCTCGTCGGACAAGCAGACCTCCCACACGTCTTCCTCGTCACACCACCCGGCCGCCTCGTCCCAGCCGGGCTCCGCCGCCGGAACCCCGGACTGGGCCAAGGGCATGAAGACCGTCCGCACGGACCGGCTGCCCGAGGAGGCCCGTAAGACCCTTCAACTCATCGACAAGGGCGGCCCGTTCCCGTACTCGAAGGACGGCACCGTCTTCGGGAACTACGAGAAGCGGCTGCCGAAGCAGAAGCGCGGCTACTACCACGAGTACACCGTCCCGACGCCCGGCGCCCGCAACCGCGGCGCCCAGCGCATCATCAGCGGCGACCACGAAGAGCGCTACTACACCGCCGACCACTACAAGACCTTCGAAGCGGTGGTGCGCCCATGACCGGACTCCTGCCCGCCGCCGGCATCCCCGGCCTGCTGAGCGGCGCCGTCGCGCCCGGCGTCTACCACTGGCACCCGCCGGTCTCCGTCCTCCGCACCGCCCACCACGCCGCCGAAGCCGGCTGGCGGCCCGCCGTACTGAACCTCCACGGCGTCACGGACAAGGACTCCTTCCTCGCCCGCTGCGCCGCCGACCTGGAACTGCCCGACTGGTTCGGCCACAACTGGGACGCCCTCGCCGACTGCCTCACCGACCTCTCCTGGTGGGGCGAGGCCCGCGGCTACCTCCTGCTCGTCGAGGGCTGGCACGCCTTCCGCACCGCGGTGCCCGAGGACGCCGACATCGCGGCGGACATCTTCGCCGAGTCGGTGAACCACTGGGCCGACGGCGGCTCACCGATGACCGTGCTGCTGACCGCGGACTCCTGAGGCCCGACGACACAAGAGGGGCGCGCCGCCGTACGCACACGAGCGACGCGCCCCCTGTGTTTCGTCCGCCCCGTCGTGTGGAGCTCGATCTCCTGGTAGAACGGCAGCGTCCGCCGCGTTCCGCTTGCACTCGGCCCGGCGCTCCGCAGGGGGATTCCAGTAGCCTTGATCCGCATGATCGACGCACCGGAGCGGGCCCCGCTCACCCGCGACTTCTTCGACCGCCCCGTGCTGGAGGTGGCGCCGGACCTCCTGGGGCGCACGCTCGTACGCATGACGCCGGACGGGCCGATCGAACTCCGCCTTACAGAGGTAGAGGCGTACGCGGGCCAGGCCGATCCGGGATCGCATGCCTATCGCGGCCGCACCGCGCGCAACGCCTCGATGTTCGGCCCGCCCGGACACGCGTACGTCTACTTCATCTACGGCATGTGGTTCAGCCTCAACCTGGTGTGCGGCCCCGAGGACACCGCGAGCGGCGTCCTGCTGAGAGCGGGCGAGGTGACGACCGGAGCGGAACTGGCCGCCAGGCGACGCCCCAAGGCACGCGATGCCAGGGAGCTGACGAAGGGCCCCGCCCGCCTGGCCACCGCCCTGGACATCGACCGGTCCCTCAACGGCGCCGACATCTGCGCCGGTCCGCGGGCCCCGTTGTCGGTCCTGACCGGGACCCCGGCCCACCCGGCACTGATCCGCAACGGCCCCCGTACGGGCGTCGGCGGCGAGGGCGGCGTCCACCCATGGCGCTACTGGATCGACGGCGACCCGACGGTCAGCCCGTACCGCGCCCACACCCCGCGCCGTCGCCGCACACCCGTCGCTTGACTCCGGGCCCCGGGCCGCCTAACGTAGCCCGAGCCGCTTGAGACGGACAGCGCTGTATGCGCGGACCGCAGGGCGGCACAACCACTACTACGAGGACCTCCCCAAACCGGGGCCTTATTCGGCTGTGCCGAAAATTGCTTCGATCGGCTCGATTATGAGTCGCCGGGGAAATCCGCTAAAGTAGTGACCACGCCGAAAGGCGCGGAACAAATCCCCTCCGACGGGGACCGGAAATGAATTCCGACCGGAAACGGAACGGAAAACGGATCTGGTAGAGTCGGAAACGCGAAGAAGCCGAAAGGCCGAAACGCACCGGCGGAAATCAGGACCGCGAGGATCTGATAGAGTCGGAAACGCAAGAACACGAAGGGAAGCGCCCGGAGAGACCGGTGAAACGGTCACGAAGGAAGCGTCCGTTCCTTGAGAACTCAACAGCGTGCCAAAAGTCAACGCCAGACTATAAAACACCCCGGGCAGGACAGTCTGTTCTGCTTGAGGTTCCTTTGAAAAGTCCACCGCGGTCACTTGTTGACCGGGGTGGCGCATTACAGCGAGGACGCTGTGCGCGACCGGGCTTATTCCGCCGGGTTGCGCCGCTCTGCTGTGAACTAAACATTCACGGAGAGTTTGATCCTGGCT
>NZ_JBHVHQ010000459.1:0-6732 GCF_042800135.1 Streptomyces sp. NPDC057654
CGTCTGGGCGGACGCCGCGCTCTACCACCGCATCGGCGGCTTCGACGAGCGGTTCGCCGGCTGGGGCGGCGAAGACGACGACTTCGTGGAACGACTGAGCCGGCACGGCGACTTCGTCCGCTTCGACGACACGGTGATGCACCTGAACCACCCGAGGCCCGCGATGCGCGTCGAGGGCCGCGCCTTCAACGCCCACGTGGAGATGGGGACATGGGACGGCTCGGAGGGCTACGGGCGGATCGACGCCTACGCCGCTCCCTGACGCCGCCCCGCCCGCACGCCCCAGGGGTCTCTACGGGCCCTCGCCAGCTGATCTGTTTGGAGTGCGAACAATGCGCATCATGTCGACCGGACACGCGGGACTGATGGTGGAGACGACGGCAGGCAGCGTCCTGTGCGACCCCTGGTTCAACCCCGCCTACTACGCGTCGTGGTTCCCCTTCCCCGACAACTCCCGGCTGGACCCGTCCGTCCTCGGCCGGGCCGACTACCTGTACGTCTCCCACCTGCACCGGGACCACTTCGACCCGGAGTGGCTGCGCCGCCATATGTCGAAGCGGGCGACGGTGCTGCTGCCCGACTACCCGGTGCCGGACCTGCGGGACGCGCTGGAGGACCTCGGCTTCCGGTCCTTCGTCCAGACGCGGGACAACGAGGTCACGGAGCTGGACGGCGGGCTGCGCGTCCTGATCAGCACGGTGACGAGCCCGGCCGACGGGGAGATCGGGGACTCGTCGATCGCGCTCGACGACGGCACGGTCCGGATCTTCAACCAGAACGACGCACGGCCCGTGGACAACGGGCCGATCGAGGAATTCGGGCCGCTGGCCGGGCACTTCCTCCAGTACTCCGGCGCGATCTGGTTCCCGATGGTCTACGAATTCCCGGAACGGATGAAGTCCACGCTGGGCCGGCGCAAACGCAGAAACGGCATGGAACGCGCGCTGCGCTACATCAACCAGTACGACGCCGCGCACGTCTTCCCGTTCGCCGGCCCGCCGTGCTTCCTGGACGACGACCTGTTCCACATGAACGACTTCGAGAACACCGACGACAACACCTTCCCCGACCAGATGGCGTTCCTGGAGTTCCTGTCGGAACAGGACCAGAGCAACGGCCACCTCTTCCTGCCGGGCACCGTGGTCGAGCTGGGGCCGGAGGGGCACTGCGCCATCGAGCAGCTGCCGCAGGAGACCATCGACGACATCTACCTGGACCGCAGGGGCTACCTGGAGCGCTACCAGGAGCGCGCCCGCCCGGTCCTGGCCGCGGAGCGCGCCTCCTGGCCCCAGGACACCAGCGATCTGCTCGGGCAGCTCACCGAGTGGGTGGAGCCGCTGCTGGGCCGCGCGGACCATATCTGCACCGGGGTCAACGGCCGGGTCCTCTTCGATATCCAGCCCGAAAACGATTCTCCCGATTCTCCCGAAGAAGCGCCGGAGCACATCGTCTTCGATTTCCTGGACCGGCGGGTGAAGCGCTGGGCGGGCGAGGAGTGCCGCTACACCTTCCGCATTCCCCGCCCTCTCGCCGAGGACCTCGTACGCGGCCGGGAACAGGACTGGGTGAACCACCTGTTCCTCTCCTGCCGGTTCGCCGCGAACCGCAAGGGCACGTACAACGAATACATCTTCAGCTTCCTCCAGGCGATGTCCCCCCAGCGGCTGGAATACATGGAGCGGTATTACGCGGAGCGCGACGGAATGGGCAGTCTCGCCCGCGCCGGGGACTATGTGGTCCAGCGGCAGTGCCCGCACCTCGGCGCGGACCTGGAGCGCTTCGGCGTCGTGAAGGACGGCGTCCTCACCTGCCAACTGCACGGCTGGGAATTCGACTTGGCCACCGGAACCTGCCTGACCAGCGATGACCGCAAGCTGTTCAGTGAGTACGATCCTGCTCGGGCCGAGGGCGACCTCCCCACCATTCCCGCACTCGATCAGCCCGCGGCCGACGACAGGAGCAACGCTTGATCTCCCGAGAACGGCTGGCGATATCCGGGCTGTTCGCCGTCCACGGCGCGGTGACGGGCAGCCTGGCGTCCCGGATACCGGCGCTCGCCGGGGGCCTGCACATTTCGCCGGGGCCGCTGGGGCTGGCCCTGCTGATGCAGGCGGTGGGCGGGCTGCTGACGATGCCCTTCGCGGGGCGGCTGGTGTACCGGCTCGGCGGTCGGCGCGGCGCGCGGCTGCTGGTCATGTGCTGGTGCGCGGCCCTGGCGCTCCCGGCGGTCGCGCCCGGACTGGCCGCGCTGAGCGTGGCGTTCCTGATCTTCGGCATGGCCGCGGGTGTCTCCGATGTGGCGATCAACGCGCAGGGCGCGCGGGTGGAGGAGCGGCTCGGCAAGTCGATCATGTCGAGCCTGCACGGGCTGTGGAGCCTGGGCAGTTTCCTCGGCGCGGGCATCGGCGCGGTGATGGCCGGGGCCCAGGTGGGCTACCGCGCGCACCTGCTGGTCGCCGCCGCCGTCCTGGCGCTGCTCGCTCCGGTGCTGGGCGGCGGGCTGCCGGCCGACAGCACGGGGGAGGCCGCCGCCGGGGCGCCCGCGCCGCCTCGGTTCTCGCTGCCCACGGGCGTGGTGCTGCTGCTGGGGCTGCTGGCCTTCTGCTCCGCCTTCGCCGAGGGCTCGGCCGTCAACTGGTCGGCCATCTACCTGGACAAGGTCACCGGCGCGAGCGACGCGGTGGCCGCCGCCGGGTACACGATGTTCGCCTGCACCATGTCGGTGATGCGGCTGAGCGGGGACCTGATCGTGGGCCGGTTCGGCCCCGTCCGCACGGTCCGGGTCGGCGGCACCGTCTCCGCGTGCGGCGGAGCGCTGATCGTCTTCGCGGACAGCCCCGTCATGGCCTATCCGGGCTTCGCGATGCTGGGCCTGGGCATCGCCGTCGTCGTGCCGCTCGCGTTCTCGGCGGCCAGCAGGACCGGGCAGAACCCCGGCCAGGCCATCGCGGGCGTGGCCACGGTGTCGTACGGGTCGAGCCTGGCGGCCCCCGCGATCGTCGGCGGCATCGCCGACGCCGTGAACCTCCAGACGGCCTTCGTGCTCATCACCCTCCTCGTCGCGTGCATCGCGGTGGGCGCGGGGCTGATGCGCACCGCGGCGGTGGGCCGTGCGGAGCAGCCGGCCGGCGACCTGGGCGCGGACCTGGACGTACAGGCCGGGGAGAAGGCGTAACCGCGGCCCCTTCAAGCCCGCCCCCTCACGCGTGTTCTGTGATCCACCCCGCGATGCGGCCCAGCAGCTCGGTGCTCGCCGCGTTCTCCGCGTGGCCGAAGCCCGGCTCGATCCACAGGTCCGTGGTGGCCGGGTCCGCCGCGGCGGCCAGCATCCGGGGGTGGTCCAGGGGGAAGTACGGGTCCAGGTCGCCGTGGACGATCAGCAGCGGCGTCGGGGCGATCATGGGGGCGGCGGCGACGGGGGAGAGGGGCACCGGGTTCCAGTCCTCGGGGTGGATCCGGGTGCGCAGGCCGTACCGTGACACGAGGCGGCCCGCGGGGCGCGTCACCACCCAGTGCAGGCGCCGCATCGGCGCGGTGCCGCGGTAGAACCAGCGGGCCGGTGCGCTGACGGACACCGCCATGTCGGTTCGCGCATCCGTGCGCCCCTCGCGCTCCGGTTCGTACAGCGCGGCGTGGCGCAGGACCACCGAGCCGCCCATCGAGAAGCCGACGGTCGCCACGCGCCGGTATCCGAGCCCCCGCGCCCACCGGACGGCCGCAGCGAGGTCCAGCACTTCCCGGTCGCCGACCGTGGACCGGCCGCCCGACCCGCCGTGCCCCCGGAACGAGAACGTGATCACGGATGCCACCTGTGCGAACGCCGCCGCGGCGCGCCGCAGCGCGGGCCGCTCCAACGCGCCCGAGAAGCCGTGCGCGATCACCACGGCCAGTTCCTTCGCCGGGCCCGCCCCGGGCTCGTACGCGGCCTGGATACGGACTCCGTCGGTTGTCAACAGCGCGACGTGCCGAACACTCGAAGTGATCGAGGGAACACAAGACTGTGCAAAATCGCTCGGGGCCTCCGAAGTCATGTGGGCTATTCTGCTGGGCAGGAGGATCCGGGCAACGTAGCCCCCGGGTCCTTTTGTGCTTTCGTCCACGCGAAGCGTGAATGAACGCACGGGACCGCACCACCGTAAAGAGCAGTGCCGCATACTCCCCCGGCCGAGGCCGGCAGGTACCCCCTCGCAGGGACCTAGGAGGAACCGACGTAATGGGCAAACGAAGCGTGCAGGACCGTCCGGAGACCAGGGCAGGTGGCAGCCGGTGAGCTCGCTACTGCTCCTGACCAACGCACTTCAGCCGTCGACGGAGGTGCTCCCCGCGCTGGGCCTGCTGCTGCACAGCGTCCGGGTCGCCCCCGCCGAGGGACCGGCCCTCGTGGACACCCCCGGCGCCGACGCCATACTGATCGACGGCCGCCGCGACCTCCCGCATGTGCGCAGCCTCTGCCAGCTGCTGCGCTCCACCGGGCCGGGCTGTCCGCTGATCCTCGTGGTGACCGAGGGCGGACTCGCCGCCGTCACCGCCGACTGGGGCGTCGACGACGTCCTCCTCGACACCGCGGGACCGGCCGAGGTCGAGGCCCGGCTGCGGCTCGCGACGGGCCGCAGGCAGATCACCGGCGACGACAGCCCGATGGAGATCCGCAACGGCGATCTGTCGGTCGACGAGGCGACGTACAGCGCGAAGCTCAAGGGCCGGGTCCTGGACCTGACCTTCAAGGAGTTCGAGCTGATCAAGTACCTCGCGCAGCACCCGGGCCGGGTCTTCACCCGCGCCCAGCTGCTCCAGGAGGTCTGGGGCTACGACTACTTCGGCGGCACCCGGACCGTGGACGTGCACGTACGGCGGCTGCGGGCGAAGCTCGGCCCCGAGCACGAGTCCCTGATCGGGACCGTGCGCAACGTCGGCTACCGCTTCGTCGTGCCGGAGAAGGTCGAGCGGGCCGCCGCCGAGGAGGCCGCCAAGGCGAAGGCCGAGGCCGACGGCCGGGCGCGGGCCGCCCGTACGGACGCGGGGCCGCGCGCCGAGCGCGCCGAGCGGTCCGGGCGTCCCGAGCCGGTGAGCCAGGCCAAGCGGTGATACGGACCGAGGCGTGAGCCGGGCCGGCCGGTGATACGGGCCGGGGCGTGACCGGGCGGGCGCGGCCGTGCGACATCGTGCACGGCACGGCCGGACAGGGCCGCGGGGGCGGGCCCGTACCCCGGTCGCCGGGCGGCGGGTTCAGCCATTCAGCCGCGTAGACTGCCGCGCGTGGCCAAGGTGACGCGGGACGATGTGGCACGGCTGGCGGGGACTTCCACCGCGGTCGTCAGCTATGTCATCAACAACGGACCAAGGCCGGTCGCTCCGGCCACTCGGGAGCGGGTACTCGCGGCGATCAAGGAACTCGGCTACCGGCCGGACCGGGTCGCGCAGGCGATGGCCTCGCGCCGTACCGACCTCATAGGGCTGATCGTGCCGGACGCCCGCCAGCCGTTCTTCGCCGAGATGGCGCACGCCGTAGAGCAGGCCGCGGCCGAGCGCGGGAAGATGGTGCTGGTCGGCAACTCCGACTACCTCGACGAACGCGAAGTGCACTACCTGCGCGCGTTCCTGGGGATGCGGGTGTCCGGGCTGATCCTCATCAGCCAGGGCCCGAGCGAGCACGCCGCGGCGGAGATCGACGCCTGGGAGGCGCGGGTGGTGCTGATGCACCGCCGCCCGGACGCCATCGACGACGTGGCCGTCGTCACCGACGACGTCGGCGGCGCGCAGCTCACCACCCGGCACCTGCTGGAGCACGGCCACCCGTACGTGGCGTGCCTCGGCGGCACCGAGAAGACCCCGACGATCGGCGACCCGGTGACCGACCATGTCGAGGGGTGGCGGCGGGCCATGCGCGAGGCCGGCAAGTCGCTGGAGGGCCGGCTCTTCCAGGCCCCGTACAACCGCTACGACGCCTACACCGTGGCGCTGGACCTGCTCGCCGGCCCGGACCGGCCGCCCGCCATCGTGTGCGCGACCGACGACCAGGCCTTCGGGGTGCTGCGGGCCGCCCGCGAGCTGCGCATCGACGTGCCGGGGGAGCTGGCCGTGGCCGGGTTCGACGACGTGAAGGAGGCCGCGCTCACGGACCCGCCGCTGACGACGGTCTCCTCGGACCGTACGGCCATGGCGCGGGCGGCCGTGGACCTGGTGCTGGACGAGGGGCTGCGGGTGGCCGGCTCGCGGCGGGAGCGGCTCAAGCAGTTCCCGTCGGCGCTGGTGGTGCGCCGCTCCTGCGGCTGCGGCGGCTGACCGGAACGGCGGACCGGCCGCTTCCGTGGTTCCCTGGAGGTTCCCGATCTTTATTTCGGGCATACCTGCTTCTGTCGGGCTTCTCAGTAAGCCCTCAGAGAGTTCTCATGATCCGAGAGCAAAGTCATACCCATGACCGAAAGCCACCGCCCCAGCGGTTCCCAGGACCCCTACCAGCAGCAGCCTTCCGGTTACCCCGAGCCCCCGGCCCACGCGCCGGACCAGCCCGAGCAGCCCCCGCACCCCGGACAGACCCCGCCCCCGTACGGGGCTTCCCCGCGGTACGGGCAGCACGGGCAGCCGATCACCACGGCGACCGGCGTGACCGTGTGGCCCGCGGGCGGCAGCGGAGGCAGCGGTGAGGGCGGCGGCCATGGGGGCTCCGGCGGCGCCGCGTTCCACGGCGACGGCTCCTCGGCATCGGGCGCCGTGCCCGCCCCCGTCCGGCAC
>NZ_JBHVHQ010000460.1:0-6731 GCF_042800135.1 Streptomyces sp. NPDC057654
GCTGGGCAACCACACCATGCGCCACCTCGACATCTCCACGATGTCCGGCGCCGCCGCGTCCGCGGAGATCACCGAGTGCGCCGACCGGCTGCGGCGGCTCACCGGCTCGATCGGCCGCTGGTTCCGGCCCTCCCGCACCCAGTACGCCACCGCACGCGTCACCCGGCTGGCCGCCAGGGCCGGCTACCCGCACGTCCTGTCGTACGACGTGGACTCCCTCGACTTCACCGACCCGGGCGGCGAGGCCGTGCGCCGCACCGTCCTGGCCGCCGTGCGGCCCGGCTCGGTGGTGTCCCTGCACTTCGGGCACGCCGGTACGCTCACCGCGCTGCCCGGCATCCTCGACGGCCTGCACCGGCGCGGACTGCGCGCCGTGACCACTACGGAGCTGCTGACCTCATGACTGACCTCATGACCGGGCCCACTCCTCGCACCGTCCGCCGCACCGCCCTGCTCGCCGTCGCCGGCGTCCTGCTCGCGACGGGCTGCGGGGGCGGCGGCCACCACGACGAGGCCGCCGACCGCACCCCGCGGCCGCACGCCTCCTCCCACACCCCCGACGACGGTCTGCCGGGCATGCCGCCGCTGCTGGACCCGCACGACCTCTACGCGGCGGACCGGCCGAACGCCCTGTCCCCGGTGGTCAAGGACTTCCCCTCCCGCGTGTACGTGCCGAACACCAACTCCGACACGGTCAGCGTCATCGACCCGAAGACGTACAAGGTCATCGAGACGATCAAGGTGGGGCGGCAGCCGCAGCACGTCGTGCCCTCCTGGGACCTGAAGACGCTGTGGGTCAACAACGACCTCGGGCACTCGCTGACGCCCCTGAACCCCGCCACCGGCAAGACCGGCAAACCCGTCGCCGTCCACGACCCGTACAACCTCTACTTCACACCGGACGGCAGATACGCGGTGGTGATGGCCTCCAAGGACCGCGAACTCGTCTTCCGCGACCCGCACACCATGGCGGTCAAGAAGACCGTCCCGGTGACCTGCCGCGGCGTCAACCACGCCGACTTCTCGCCCGACGGCCGGTACTTCATCGTCTCCTGCGAGTTCTCCGGCGAGCTGCTCAAGGTCGACACCGCCGCCATGAAGGTGACCGGACAGCAGAAACTGCCGTTCAAGGGCGCGATGCCGCAGGACGTGAAGATCGCCTCCGACGGGAAGACGTGGTACGTCGCCGACATGATGGCCGACGGGGTGTGGGTCCTGGACGGCGACAAGTTCACCGAGCCGCGCCTGATGCGCACCGGCAAGGGCGCGCACGGGCTCTACGTCTCCCGCGACTCGAAGTCGATGTACATCTCCAACCGCGGCGAGGGTACGATCTCCGTCCTCGACCTGCCCAGCCGCAAGCTGGTGAAGAAGTGGAAGCTGCCGCACGGCGGCAGCCCGGACATGGGCGGGGTCTCCGCGGACGGCAAGGTCCTCTGGCTCTCCGGCCGGTACAACTCCGAGGTCTACGCCGTCGACACCGGCAGCGGCCGGCAGCTCGCCCGCATCCCGGTCGGCAGCGGCCCGCACGGACTGGCGGTCTACCCGCAGCCCGGCCGCTACTCGCTCGGGCACACGGGGATCTTCCGCTGACGGCGTGCGAGAGCGCTCAAGGACCCGTCAGCCCGCGTAGTCGTCCGCCTTGCGCGGCGACGGGTCCTGGACCGCGCCGCTGAGGAACGCCGCGCGGTTGCCGAACTTCGTGATGTCCACGCCGTTCTCCTCCAGCACGTGCAGCGCCGCCTCGTGCACCACGCGCAGTACGGGCGTGGCCGCGCGCATCGCGTCGTCCGCCATGAACCGGTGCCGCCAGGGTTTGTCCGCCCAGGCGTGCCGCAGGCCGAAGGGCTCGGGGAGCTTGAGCTTGCCGCCCCAGTACTCCAGCAGCGGCGGGTACCAGGTCAGGGGGGCGCGCGCCGTCAGCCGGGCGACCTCCCGGGCGTGCACGATCGGCAGCGTCTTCTGGGTCGGCGCCCAGAACTTCAGCCCCTTGATCTCCTTCGTGCGGGCCTTCGGCTTGTTCGAGAAGATCGGGTGCACCGGGCCCAGCGCGTGCCCGGTGATCTCGATGCGCAGGGTCTTGTGCAGGACCGTGACCGTGATCAGCAGCGTGATCACCAGCTGGCCGTCCCACAGCACGAACTGCACGCCCAGGTAGTGCCGGTTGCCGCTGCCGAACTGCTGCTCGTTGCAGATCTTCTGGAGCTCCGAGCCGCGTATTTCGTACGAGCCCTTGTCGCCGCCGCCGGGGCGCGCGACCTCCGAGGCGCCCTCGCCGATGGGGGAGACCACCCAGTGCTCCACGAACGGCGGGGTGAAGCCGCCGGTGTGCAGCGGGCTGCGCTCCAGGAGCTGGAGCTGGTCGTGCACCGCCCGCACCACGTCCCAGCTGCGGAAGGGGTGGATCTCCTTGTCCGGGTCGCTCGGGATGAGGTCCTCGGCCATCTGCCAGCTGCCCCAGCGGGTGCCCATGCCGAGTATGCCCTTGGGCCCGGCGTAGTAGACGACGTTGCTGCGCTGCTCCGCGCTGAGGTGGGCCAGGCTCTGGCGCAGCCGCTCGGCCGCGCTCTCGCCGGGGTTCTTCGGCACCGCCTCGGGGATCTTCGCGCCCACGCCGCCGCCCGCGAGGAGGCCGGTCCAGCGGTCGCGGAGGTCCTTCGCGGTGCGCTCGCAGACGATCTTCGCCCAGTACCCGCCGATGAGCGGGACGACGAGCATCGCGCGCAGGTAGATGCCCCAGAAGCCGTTGAACGGCAGCTTGATCATGAAGATCACGCCGAGGATGCCCAGCGCGAGGAGCAGCGCCGTGCCGAGGAAGCCGGCCCGCTTGTTCTGGGCCCCGGCGATCAGCCGGCGGAGCTGGAAGCCGCCGAGCCACAGCAGCACGCCGGGCAGGAAGAGCACCCCGAAGAGCACCATGATCACGGTCAGCTGGGTGTCGCGCTGCTTGCGGATGCGCAGCGCGGCCAGACAGTGCTCGACGACGGTCTGCGGCTCGATGCCGAACGACTGGATGAGCGGCTTGCGCCCGGCGTCGATCATGCGCTTCTGCACGGCGCGCGAGAACGCCTCGCCCAGATTGGGTTCGAGCAGCGCGAACCGGGGCTTCTGCACCTCGGAGGTGGCCGTGTCCGAGTTGGCCTTGAGCAGCTCGTCCATCGGGCCGTCCCGGTACGCCGCGGAGGCGATCGCCTGCGTCGCCGCCGTCTGTCCGGCCGCGCCCGAAAGCGGAACCTGCGCTCCCGGACTGAAGTCGAACGCGTCCCCTATTGTCACTACCGCCCCCAACGCCGCGCACACCTGGTGATGCGGTCTGTTCCCGACTCCCGCTCACGCCACACCTTGTGAGCTGCCGCTCCAGCGTATCGGCGGTGTCCACCCCATGTCGCCGGAGATCGGGAACCCGGCCGGGAACCCGCCCGCCGCACACGAGTTGCGGCGGGCGGCTCGCGAACTATCGACCGTTCTCGGCCTGTTCCCGGATACGGTCGGAGAGCTGCGCCGGCATCGGCTCGTGACGCGCGTACGAACGGCTGAACCGCCCCGTGCCGTGCGACAGCGACCGCAGGTCCACCGCGTACCGCCCGATCTCGATCTCCGGGATCTCGGCCCGTACGAGCGTGCGCTCCGCCCCCGACTGCTCGGTGCCCACCACCCGGCCGCGCCGCCCGGAGAGGTCGCTCATCACGGCCCCCACGAACTCGTCCGAGACCAGCACCTGGACCTCGGCCACCGGCTCCAGCAGATGGATACGGGCGTCGGCCGCGGCCTCGCGCAGCGCGAGCGCGCCCGCGGTCTGGAAGGCCGCGTCCGAGGAGTCCACCGAGTGCGCCTTGCCGTCGAGCAGCGTGACCCGCACGTCGACCAGGGGATACCCGGCGGCGAGGCCGCGCGCGGCCTGGGCCCGTACGCCCTTCTCCACGGAGGGGATGAACTGCCGGGGCACCGCGCCGCCCACCACCTTGTCCACGAAGTCGATGCCGGAGCCGGGCGGCAGCGGCTCCACCTCGATCTCGCAGATCGCGTACTGGCCGTGGCCGCCCGACTGCTTCACATGCCGCCCGCGGCCCGCGGCCTTCCCGCCGAACGTCTCCCGCAGCGAGACCTTGTGCGGCACGGTGTCGACCTGCACGCCGTACCGGGTGCGCAGCCGCTCCAGGGCCACGTCCATATGGGCCTCGCCCAGGCACCACAGGACCACCTGGTGGGTGTCGGGGTTCTGTTCGAGGCGCATCGTGGGGTCCTCGGCGACGAGGCGGCCGAGCCCCTGCGAGAGCTTGTCCTCGTCGGCCTTGCTGTGCGCCTCGATGGCGACCGGCAGCAGCGGGTCCGGCATCACCCACGCCTCCATGAGCAGCGGCGCGTCCTTGGCGGAGAGGGTGTCGCCGGTCTCCGCGCGGCTCAGCTTCGCCACACAGGCCAGATCGCCCGCGATGGCCTCCGAGACCGTGCGCTGCACCTTCCCGAACGGCGAGGACAGGGCGCCGACCCGCTCGTCGACGTCGTGGTCCTCATGGCCGCGGTCCTGAAGGCCGTGGCCCGAGACGTGCACGGTCTCGTCCGGGCGCAGGGTCCCCGAGAACACCCGGACCAGGGAGATCCGGCCCACGTACGGGTCGGAGGAGGTCTTGACGATCTCCGCGGCCAACGGGCCCGCCGGATCGCAGACCAGGGGGTCCCGCCGGGCGCCGCCGGGGTGCGTGACGGCGGGCGCCTCGCGCTCCAGCGGGGTGGGGAACCCGCCGGTGATCAGTTCCAGCAGCTCCACGGTGCCCAGTCCCTGCCGGGCGCCCTCGGCGGCGGGGGCCGCCGCCAGGACGGGGTGGAACCGGCCGCGCGCCACGGCCCGTTCGAGATCCTCGACGAGCGTCTTGGCGTCGAGTTCCGCGCCGCCGAGATAGCGGTCCATGAGGGTCTCGTCCTCGCTCTCGGCGATGATCCCCTCGATGAGCCGGTTGCGCGCCTCCTCGATCAGCGGCAGATGCTCCGCGTCCGGCTCGTTCTCGGTCCGTACGCCCGTGGAGTAGTCGAAGACCCGCTGGGAGAGCAGGCCGATGAGCCCCGTGACGGCGGCGTGGCCGTCGGCGCCCTCGGCGTCGCGCAGCGGCAAATACAAGGGCAGCACGGAGTCGGGGGAGTCGCCGCCCAGCGCCCGCCGGCAGACCGCCGTCATCTCCTCGAAGTCGGCGCGCGCGGCTTCGAGATGGGTGATGACCAGGGCGCGCGGCATGTTCACCGCGGCGCACTCGTCCCACACCATGCGGGTGGCGCCGTCCACGCCGTCGGCCGCCGAGACGATGAAGAGGGCCGCGTCCGCTGCCCGCAGACCGGCCCTCAACTCCCCGACGAAATCGGCGTAGCCGGGGGTGTCCAGCAGATTGATTTTTATGCCGCCCCACTCCACGGGGACCAGCGACAGCTGTACCGAGCGCTGCTGGCGGTGCTCGATCTCGTCGTAGTCGGAGGCACAGCCGCCGTCCTCGACCCGTCCTGCCCGGTTCACCGCGCCGGTCGCCAGCGCGAGGGCCTCCACCAGAGTCGTCTTCCCGGACCCGCTGTGGCCGACCAGCACCACATTCCGTACGGAGCTGGGTTGGTCGGCCGTCACTGCCCTGCCGGCGGCCCCTGGGTGCGTACTCGTCTTGTCGCCCATGTGTCTCGCCTCCCGGTCGACACTGCGGTAGGTCGAGCTTTCCACCGGGGCCATGACGCGTCCATACATCGCACACGCGGCCGTAACGGGACCGGCCGGACGAAGATCAACTCATCGGCCGGAAATGGACCTTTGGGCAGTGGCCGGAAGGCGGGGCACCGAAAGGGCGTCGAGGGGGCACCGAGGGGGCTTCGAGGGGGCTTCGAGGGGCGCCGCCTTCAGCGGGAGCTGACCGCGCCCGTGTCCCACGCCCAGGCCGCGATCTCCACGCGGTTGCGTACCCCCAGCTTCGTCTGGACGCTCGCCAGATGCGTCTTGACGGTGGAGAGGGAGAGGAACAGCTCCTGGCAGATCTCCTGGTTGGTCCGCCCGACCGCGACCAGCCGCACCACCTCCGACTCCCGCCCGGTCAGCGGCGCGGGCCCCGCCTTCGCCGACGGCTTCCGCCGCTGCTCGCCGAGGCGCGCCAGCAGCCGTACGGTCACGGCCGGGGAGACCAGCGCGTCGCCGCGCGCCGCAGCCCGTACCGCCTCGACCAGCAGCCCCGGCCCCGCGTCCTTCAGGAGGAAGCCGCACGCCCCGTGCCGCATCGCCGTGTAGAGGTAGTCGTCCTGGTCGAAGGTGGTGACGATGACCACCCGAAGCGGATCGGCGGCGTCCGGACCCGCGAGCACGCGGGTCACCTCCAGGCCGTCGAGTCTGGGCATCCGCACGTCCACCAGACACACGTCGGGGCGCAGCCGGCGGGCCGCCTCGACGCACTCGGCGCCGTCCGCGGCCTCGCCGATCACCGTGATGCCGGGCTGCGCGTCGAGGATCAGCCGGAAGCCGGTACGGACCATCTCCTGGTCGTCGGCGATGAGTACGGTCGTCGTGGAGCTGCTCACCTGGGTGATCCTGCCATGGGCCCGCCGCCGGCCGGCGCGGGGAAGACGGCGGCGACCAGCCAGCCGCCGTCGGCCGTCGGCTCGGCCCGCAGCTCGCCGTCCACGGCCTCCACTCGCTCCCGCAGCCCGACCAGCCCGAAGCCGCCGCGCCCGCCCAGCGGCGCGAACCGCCGCTCGGCGGAGGGGGCGTT
>NZ_JBHVHQ010000461.1:0-6726 GCF_042800135.1 Streptomyces sp. NPDC057654
TCGCGGGGGTGCCGCCCTCGGGCATTCTCCGTCCGTCTACGGCCTGTTGAAGAGTCGGCCTGCGACTTGTCGAAGGGTCGGCTTGCGGCTTGCTGAAGAGCCCGTCTACGGCTTGTCGAAGAGCCGGTCGAGCTGGCGGTCGAGGAGGGCGAGGGCCTGCTCGGGGGTGCGCTGGCCCAGGAGGACGCCCGTCTGCAACCCGTCGGCGGTCGCGAGCAGGAGCTCGGCCTCGGGGAAGGGGTCCAGGTCGGCGGGCACCTGCCCTTCCGCCTGGCCCCAGGCGAGCAGGTCGGCGAGGAGCCGTTCGAGTTCGGGGGGCGCGTCGGCGGCGATGGCCGCCAGTTTCGCGTCCCAGAGGAAGCGGACGAAGTACGCCACGTACACGAGGTGCCGGGTCCGGCGCTCCTCGTCCAGCGGCAGCATCTCCATCAACACCCCGCGCACGGCCCCGCGCGGGGTGTCCGCGTCCCCGAGCGCCTCGATGCGCGCCCGGCCGCGCCGCTCGGCGTCGCTGTTGAGGATCTCCAGCGCCGTGAGCAGCAGCCCGTCCCGGCTGCCGAAGTAGTACTGCACCAGCCGCACCGACACCCCGGCCTCCGCCGCCACCTGCCGCAGCGTGACGTCCTCCAGCCCGCGCCGCGCGGCCAGCCGCCAGACGGCCTCGGCGATCTGGCGGCGCCGCTGGTCGTGGTCGGCCTGTCGGGGCATGGGGCGGGTCCTTGTGGGCTCTGGTGGCGGGTTGCGCTCGGTTATGGTTCGATCGTATCAATAAGAGAAGCGGTGCACGACGAGACGGTGCACGACGAGGCAGTGCACGACGGAGCGGTGCACGACGGGGAGGAACGAGCGCATGAAATACGTGCTGTGGCAGGTGCTGGGCATGGTCGTGGTGGCCCTGAGCGGCCAAGGAGCCATCCGGCTCCTGATCGACCACGGCCATTACGGCCTGCTGGCCTGGGTGCCCGGCGGCTTCGCGGTCCACCTGATCAGCTACCTCGCCGTGACAGCCTTCGGTGTCGTACTGGCGGGCTGGGCGGCCGACCAGGTGAAGAAGACCAAGACGGGTTAGCGGGCGTACTCCTTGAGTTCCTCGGTGTCCAGGGTGATGCCGACGGGGGCGGGCAGTTCGACGGTGCTGCCGTAGTCGTACAAGGACTGGAACCGGTACTTGCCGTCCTTCGGCTCGCTGTGCACGGTGAGGGTGCAGTCTTCGCGGTCGATGAGCAGATAGACGGGGATGCCGGCGGCCGCGTAGGCGGCACGCTTCTCGTGGCGGTCCCGGTTATCGGTGTCGAAGTCGTGGGAGGTCACCTCGACGGTCATCAGGACTCCGTCGGGCTCGGCCCACTCGCCCTGTCCCGCGAAGTGCCGACGGGGCGCGAGCGCGCCGTCCGGGCGGGCGCGGCCCTTGCGGTACGTCTCGACGCGCAGCCCTCGCTCGGGGTGCAGGTCCAGCTCCGGCCGGTGCTGCATGCACTGCCGCAGCAGCCACATGAAGATGGTTCCGTGATCGCCGTCGCGCACCGGCTTGACCTCAAGCTTTCCGTCGATGAATTCGAGCGTCACTGTTTCGGGGGCCGTGCGGGCGAGCTGCTCGAAGTCCTTGATCGCCATCTGGGGCTGGTCAGCGGTGCTGGGGGGCGTGGTGTCGCCTCCTTCCCTGCATCGTGCCCTGCTTCGGGTGCGGGCGGACCGCTGAATCATGACCACGCGGGATTCCTCTCTGGCGGGCGGGCGGCGGCGGCCCGTGCCTCGTCGGCGTGGGCGTGTACAAGGGCGGGCGGCAGGGCCGGTGGGTGGCGGTCCGGTGGGGATTCGCCTCGGCAGGGGGCGCAGATGCCGCCGGGCAGGGCCTCGGGGCGGCCGGGTGCGCGGCAGACGGTGCATTCGAGGATGCGCAGGGGTGCGGGCCGGGTTCCGTCCGGTTCCCAGGGCGGCGGGGGCGGCATCTTCGCGATGAGGCGGGCGCGGGTGAAGCCGCCCGCGTGGTGGAGGGTGGGCGGGAGCCCGTCGGCCAGGGCGTGCAGGAACTGGGCGGGCGTCGCGCCGCGCGTGAACCACTCCGCCGCCAGCGGCTCCAGGGACGCGCAGTCTCCGGCGGAGAGCGTCAGGCGGGGTTCGGCGCGGCCGAGGGCGGCCAGCTGGTCGTACGCCTCGGTGCGGGGCGCTCGTTCGGGTGCGGTACGGGTCTGTGGCGGGCTCTCCGCGTCGGGTACGTTCCCGGCGCGGAACGCCATCCACCATGCGTCGTCCCGTGCCGTGCGTGAGAAGTACGTGCGCGTCACCCAGCGCGGGCTGCCGTCCGTACTCCAGTGGTGCTCGGCGACGCGGCGCAGGTGCCCGGCCTCCGACAGGCGGCGCAGCGCGGTGCGCAGGGCGCACTGCCCATAGTCGGGCAGCACCTTGGCCAGGGTTTTCACGGAGATGTCCGCGCCGTCCGGCAGCTGGTCGACGTACGCGGCCACGGACGCCTCGCGGCGCGGGAGGTGGGCGAAGTCGTGTGCTGTGCGGGGGAGTTCGGCCGGGGCGCTGCGCTTGCCGTAGCCGGTACTGGCCATCGGGTGTGCGGCCGGAGAGGGGGTGGAGTTAAAGTCGTCAGTAGCCATGGGATCGCCCTTTTCGATCTTGGTGGTTAGGCCCCGGACGTGTGTTGGTAGCACCGGTCGGGGCCGATTGGTATCGCGAACGCTAAACCGTCATTACCCGCCGTGGCAAGTTGATCGCATGGGGTTATCTCCTCTGCTATGCGGCGGAGTTGGGCGGGGTTGGGGCGGGTGGTGGGTACTACCCGCCCAGCCATTCCTTGGAAAGAGCGCCCGGACTGAGGGGCCTGAGCTCCGGGGCCCGGAGGTGCGGGCCCCGGCTGTTTTCAGGCGGGACGCTCGGCCATGATGACCACGGTCGGCCCGCTGTGCTCATCCGCGGGAAGCCGAAGCTCGGCTACCGGCCGCAGACCGGCCTGCTCGATCAGCTCCACGAATTGTTCCGGCCGCCATTTATGCGTGGTCCAGTGAACGGGCACCCCGCCGTAAGCCTCGGTGCGTACCGCGTCTTCGTCGCCCACGTGCGTTCCGGTGATGAAATGCCCTCCCGGTTTCAGAGCGCGCGCGAACATGCCGAGGACCTGAGGAAGTACATCGCGCGGCAGATTGAACAGCGACCACCACCCGAGCACCCCGCCGAGCGACGCCTCCTCAAGGTCGAGCTCGGTGGCGGACGAGACGCTGAAGTGGCATTCCGGGTGCAGTCGGCGCGCGTTCTCGACCATGCGAGGGGAGAGATCCACCCCGGAAGCGTCAATTCCACGTTCCACGAGGTAGGCCGTCACCGTCCCCGGTCCGCAACCGACATCGAGTACGGGCCCGAGCCCGCTCACCGTGTCCGCGAACGCGTCGATCGACGCCTTGAGCCAGGGATGGCGGCGAATGTCGCCCATTCCCGTCGTCGCCACCATGTGGGCGTAATTGTCGGCTACTCGGTCATAGGACTCACGGACCGTGTCGAGATCTGCTGGACGGCCGATCGGGTTTGCTTGTGGGTGTGCTCGCATCGGCCAACAATAGGGCGATGGTGGCCGCCCAAGTGGCTATTTCCGGACGGAGTTGGCAGGGCGGTTCAGCCGCCACGTCACGTTGATTCCGCTGCCGGCGGGGGGTACGGGCGGAGGTGCGGGCTCGCGGCGGAGTTCGGCGAAGCCCAAGCGCCGCGGTATGGCGGCGCTGGAGGTGTTGGCCGAGTCGTGCGTGATCTCCAGGTACTCCACGCCCGGCAGGGCGAACATCTCGGCGACCAGGGCCGCTGTCGCCTTCGTGGCGATGCCGCGGCCGGTGGCGGCGGGGTGCAGCCAGTAACCCAGGCAGCGGCCCCGAGGCTCGGGCGCGCGATAGCTCTGGCACATACCGACGAGGGTCCCGCCCTCGGCGATGGCGTAGTTGTAGACCTCGCCGCTCGCCCACCTCGACTCGAAGTGGTCGAGGAGGGTCCGGGTGTTCTCCTCGCTGTGACTCGCGACCCACAACTCCCAGGGGCGCAGATGTTCCAGGGACTCCTCGATCAACGCGAGGGCGAGGGCGAAGTCCTCCTGCCCCCGCCAGCGTCGGAGGACGAAGTCCCCGCATGCGATGAGCTGCCTCGGGTGCGCCATGGCGGCCATGATTGTTCGCGGAGTGCCGATCCGCAATCAGTCCGGGGCGTGGCCTGCTGACGCGGCGTGAGTCCCGCCGTACGGTGACGCCATGAGTGATCACTCTGCAATATCTGTCGCGCCCGTCGGCGCTTACGAACCCCCCTACTACGTCGCTGTCTTCACCACGGTGCGAACCCCGGAACAGAGCGGCTACAGCGAGACCAACGCGCGCATGGAGGACCTGGTGAAGGACGTCCCCGGGTACCTGGGGATGGACCACGCGCAGACCCCTGGCGGGCTGGGCATCACCGTCGGGTACTTCCGTGACGCCGACGCCCTCACGGAGTGGCGGACCAACGCCGAGCACCGCGCGGCGCAGAAGCGCGGACAAGCCGAGTGGTACCAGAGCTACACGCTGCATGTGGCGAAGGTGGAGCGGAGCCACGGGTTCGTACGGTCTCAGGTCCTGTAGAGCCCGGCCTCAGGCCCTGTGGGGCACGAGGCGCAGGCTGACGGCACTAACGCGGCGCGACGGTCGCGAACACGCCCCGCGCGGCCGTTCCGTTCGGCCAGGTCCATCCGGCGATGAGGCATCCGGGCGACTCCTCGGCGGTCTCCGCCATCGCCAGGACGCGGTTGAGCCGAACGTCGAATTCGGCGTCGGGGACCGTTCCGTGGACGGTGACGGTCGGGTCGGGGGTGTCGCTCACGCTCTGCATCTGCGGCGTCGACTCGCCGCGCAGAAGGGCGTGCAACTGTCCCATCAGCACCGGGTCGTGGACCCCGTCGTAAATCCATCGGGTGCCGAGCACGCCATGCTCGGAGGTGCCGATCAGCGCCTCGTCGGGGATGCCCGTGAGCGCCGCGTCGCGGTAGGACAGTGGTACCAGATACGCCACCGGCTCCTGCCCGGCGGTGTCCAGCGCGACCATGAACTCGATCCCGACCGCGCCCTCCGGGTCGTCCAGGCGAAAGCCGCCGACCCTGGCCAGGGCCGGCGTCGCCGTGCCGCCTGCGTACCAGTTCTGCCGCGGCAGCCAGTCAGTGAGCAGTTCCAGCTTGGTGGGCTTCATGGTGGTGCGGTAGACGGTTGCCATACGAGCTCCCTCAGACGGGGCGGAGTTGCATCCGATGCAGGGCTCCGCAAGGACGAAGTACGGGTCAAACGTCAGGTAAGAGGCGTCTGCTCCGCCATCCTCTCGCACCGTGCACGCGACCTACCAGCGGCTCTTGCGCCCCGGCCATGGCCCCGGGCCAGCCGATCTCGACCCACGGCGTGACGCATCAGAGGGTTATCCGGTGCGGCGCATGATCAGGGCCTCCAGGCCGTCGAGGATCCGCTCCAGGCCGAAGTCCAGTGCCTGATCCTGGCCGTCCTGCGAGGCGATGGCCGCGGCGAGCGCGGGGAAGCGGTCGGCGTGCTGGTGGACCAAGGGACCGAGGACGGCGAGGAGTTCCGTCTCGGGGGAGCCGTCCGGCCGGGTCGCGCGGGCCTGCTCGGCGATGCTCCGGACGTGCCCGGCCAGCAGCACCGCGGCGTCCATCCGCTCGGGGCCGGTCAGCCCGTGGCCGTCCAGGGCTGCGACCACCCGCTCCAGCCAGCCGAGTTCCTCGGGGCCCATCACCCGTGGGCCGACGGTGGCGTCGAGCAGCCACGGGTGCGCGGTGAACGACCTCGCCAGCTGTTGCGCCCAGGCCGTCAGCCGCTCACGCCACCCGAGCCTGTCCACGACCGGCGGCGGCCCGGCGACCGCGGCCTCCACCATGAGCGCGACCAGCTCCGCCTTGCCGGGCACATAGCGGTAGAGCGACATCTTGGTGAAGTCGAGCAGCCCGGCCACCTTCTGCATCGAGACGGCGCCGAGACCTTCGGCGTCCGCGATCTCGACGCCCGCCGCAGCGATCCGCGCCAGGCTCAGCGCGGGCTTCGGCCCCCGGGACGGCTTGGCGGGCGGCCCCCAGAGCAGCCGTACCGCCTCGTTCGTCTCCTCGCCCAATTCCCGCTCCGTCCCGCGCTTCCGCCTGCCCCTTGCCGGGCGATGTAACTGCGTCTACCGTACACAGCAGTAAACCGTGTCCGCTGGACACAGTTGTTCGGCGGACACGGACGGAGTGGTTCACGTGAGTACGAAAGTCCTGATCTCGGGCGCGAGCATCGCCGGCCCCGCACTGGCCTACTGGCTGGGGCGGTACGGCTTCGAGACCACCGTCGTCGAGCTGGCCCCCGCCCTGCGCGGCGGCGGCCAGGCCGTCGACTTCCGCGGCACGACCCACCTGACCGTGCTGGAGCGGATGGGCGTGCTCGACGAACTGCGCGCGCTCGACACCGGCGGCAGCCCGATGACCTTCGTCGACCAGCGCGGCCGGCAGATCCTCCACCTGCCGGCCGACTTCGCGGGCGGGGACGTCGAGGTCCTGCGCGGGGAGCTCGCTCAAGTGCTGTACCGGCGAAGCCTTCCGCGCGCCGAGTACCTCTTCGACGACTCGATCACCACCCTCGACGAGGACCCCGACGGCGTCACCGTCACCTTCGAGAGCGGCACCGTCCGCCGCTTCGACCTGGTGGTCGGCGCCGACGGACTGCACTCCCACACCCGGCG
>NZ_JBHVHQ010000462.1:0-6725 GCF_042800135.1 Streptomyces sp. NPDC057654
CTCAAGGTCCGCCGGCGCGGTGGTCAGAGCGCGTCCGCGCCGCGTTCGCGCAGGGCCTGTCCGTACTGCTGGAGGACCCACAGTTCGTTCTGGACGGCGGCGAGGTGGTCGGGGGCGGCCTGGGCGCCGAGGCGGACCATGTTCGCCGTCACGTCCGCTACGCGGCGCTCCACGGCTCGCAGCCGGACCTGTACGAGCTGGACGCCCGCGTACGCCTCGTCGACGGTGCGGCTGTGGATCGCCTCGACTGCCAGCTCGGTGACCATGGCGCGCACGGTGTTGTCGGGGGCCGCCTCGCGCACTCGCGCGAGGTAGTCGTCGGCGGCCTGGGTCACGCCGCCGGCCTCCTCGATGGTGCGGCGCACGGCCACGTACGGATCGGCGGTGAACTCGTCCTCGCCGTACGCGTCGAAGGCGGGGGCGACCAGTTCGGGGCGCTGGAGGGCCAGCTTGAGCAGCTCGCGCTCGGTGCGGTGGGCGGGGCTGCGCAGGTTCAGGGCGGGGCCGCGCTGTACGGGGGCGGCCTGCTGTGCGGGCGGGGCGCCGCGGGGCGCGCGGCCGCCCTGGTCGGCTCCGGGGCGCTGGCCGCGCTCGCGGGCCCAGCGGGCGAGCTGGCCGACGCGGCGGACCACGAACTGGGTGTCGAGGATGCCGAGCATGCCGGCGAGCACCACCGCGTACTCGTGCTGGATGGAGCTGTTCTTGATGCCCGCGACGATGGGCGCGGCGGCCTCCAGAGCGGCGGCGCGGCCCTCGGCGGTGTCGAGGTTGTGGCGGCCGACGACCTGCCGGATCGCGAAGGCGAAGAGCGGCGTACGGGTCTCCACCAGCCGCTGCACGGACTCGTCGCCCTCGGCGAGCCGCAGATCGCAGGGGTCCATGCCGCCCGGTGTGATGGCGATGGACGTCTCGGCGGCGAACTTCTGGTCGTCCTCGAAGGCCCGCAGGGCGGCCTTCTGCCCGGCCGCGTCGCCGTCGAAGGTGAAGACGACCTCGGCGCTCGCGTTGTCCATCAGCAGCCGGCGGAGGATCTTGATGTGGTCGCCCGCGAAGGCCGTGCCGCAGGTCGCGATGGCGGTGGTGACGCCCGCCAGGTGGCAGGCCATGACGTCCGTGTAGCCCTCGACGACGACGGCGCGGCTGGTCTTGGCGATGTCCTTCTTGGCGAGGTCGATGCCGTAGAGAACGTGCGACTTCTTGTAGAGCGGGGTCTCGGGGGTGTTGAGGTACTTGGGGCCGTTGTCGTCGTCGCGGAGCTTGCGGGCGCCGAAGCCGATGCACTCGCCGGTGATGTCGCGGATGGGCCACATCAGCCGACCGCGGAAGCGGTCGATGGGGCGGCCGCCCCGGCTCTCCTGGGCGAGCCCGGAGAGGATCAGCTCCTTGTCGCTGAAGCCCTTGCCGCGCAGGAAGCGTGTGAGGTGGTCCCAGCCGGCGGGGCTGTAGCCGACGCCGAAGTGCTGGGCGGCGGCCTGGTCGAAGCCGCGGCTCGCGAGGAACTTGCGGCCGATCTCGGCCTCGGGGCTGTCGAGCTGCTCGACGTAGTAGAGGGCCGCGGCCCGGTGCGCCTCGACCAGGCGGATGCGCTCGCCCTGCTGGCGGCCGGGGGTGTAGCCGCCCTCCTCATAGCGCAGGGTGATGCCCGCGAGGCCCGCGAGGCGCTCGATGGTCTCGGCGAAGGAGAGGTGGTCGATCTTCATGACGAAGTCGACGGTGTCCCCGCCCTCCTGGCAGCCGAAGCAGTAGAAGAGCCCCTTGGACGGGCTGACCTGGAACGACGGCGACTTCTCGTCGTGGAAGGGGCAGAGGCCCTTGAGATTGCCGCCGCCCGCGTTCCGCAGCTGGAGGTACTCGGAGACCACGGCGTCGATCGGGACCGCGTCCCGGACCGCCCTCACATCGTCATCGTTGATCCTGCCTGCCACGCGTGAAGTCTACGGCCGGGGTCCGACACTCCCGAACCGCCGGGCTCCCCCGCCCCGGCTCAGCCGCCGACCTCGATCGTGAAGACGTGGTGCGGGCCGACCGACTCGATGACGAATTCCTCTCCGACGGCGGTGAAGCCATGGTGCTCGTAGAAGCCGCGGGCCGAGGTGCGGCCGTTGCACCAGACGGTCTCCGCGCCGCGGGCCGCGGCCTCGTCCAGGCCCGCCCGCAGCACGGCGACGCCGTAGCCGAGGCCGCGGACGGCCGGATCGCTGGCCATGCCGCGGAAGCGGTACGCGCGGTCGGCCTCGTCGGTCCCCGGAACGGGACCGTCCGGCAGCGGCTCCGCGAAGAACGTCGCGCAGCCCCGGACCGCCCCCTCCTCGTCGTACGCGGCGACATGAAAGGTGCGGCCGTCCGGGTCGCCGTCCTCGGCGAAGACGGCGGCCTCGGGCGGCAGCCCCGGCCGCAGCACCGACCGGCGCAGCTCGAAGATCTCCGCGACCGGCACCACTGCTGTACGGATGGGGAGGGTCATGCGCCCCAAGCTATTCCAGCAGCGAGGCCAGCGGGACCCCCGGGTCGGCGAGGGCCTCCGGGTCGGGGCGGACGCCCGCGCGGATGAGCTGCTGGATGGGGTCGGTGACGTCCCAGACGTTCACGTTCATCCCGGCGAGCAGCCGGCCGTCCTTGAGCCAGAAGGCGATGAACTCGCGCTTGGAAACGTCGCCGCGGCAGACCACCTGGTCGTACGAGCCGGGCGGCGCGTAACCGGAGTACTCCAGGCCGACGTCGTACTGGTCGGAGAAGAAGTACGGCACCCGGTCGTACGAGACCTCCTGGCCGAGCATGGCGCGGGCGGCGGCGGGGCCGCCGTTGAGCGCGTTGGCCCAGTGCTCGACGCGGAACCGGGCGTCGATCAGCGGGTGCTCGGCGGCGGCGACGTCGCCCGCCGCGAAGATGTCCGGGTCGCTGGTGCGCAGCGACGCGTCCACGGCGATGCCGCCGCCGCCCGTGCGGTCGGCCAGCTCCAGGCCCGCGCCCTCGGCGAGGGCGGTGCGCGGGGCGGCGCCGATGGCGGCGAGGACGTCGTGGGCGGGGTGCTCCTCGCCGTCGTCGGTGCGCACGGCGAGCACCAGGCCGTCCTGGCCGACGATCTCGGTGAGCCGGGAGCCGAAGTGGAAGCGCACGCCGTGCTCGCGGTGCAGGTCGGTGAAGAGCGCGCCGAGCTCGGGGCCGAGGACGGTGTGCAGCGGCGTCGGCTCGGACTCGACGACGGTCACCTCGGCGCCGTACGAGCGGGCGGCCGCGGCCACTTCGAGCCCGATCCAGCCGGCGCCGGCGATGACGAGGTGGCCGTTGTCGCGGCCGAGGGAGGCGAGCACGCCGCGCAGCCGCTCGGCGTGGGCGAGGCGGCGCAGGTGGTGGACGCCGGCCAGGTCGGTGCCGGGGACGTCGAGGCGGCGGGGCTCGGCGCCGGTGGCCAGCAGCAGCCGGTCGTAGTGGACGCTGGTGCCGTCGCCCAGCCGTACGGACTTGGCGGCGCGGTCGAGGTGGACGGCGGGCTGGCCGAGGTGGAGCTCGATATCGGCCTGCGCGTACCAGGACGGCTCGTGGACGAAGACGCTGTCGCGCGCCTCGTTGCCGATGAGGTAGCCCTTGGAGAGCGGCGGGCGCTCATACGGGTGCTCGCGTTCGTCGCAGATCAGTATCACCCGGCCGGTGAAACCCTCCGATCGGAGGGTTTCGGCGGCCTTGGCCCCGGCCAGGCCCCCTCCGACGATGACGAACGTCCGGTGTGCATCCACCACTTCGTGCCTCCTAGCTCGCGCAGTACGTCTGCGCCTTCCGCCCCCCGGTCCCAATCGCCAAAGCCGAGCGTCCCGCACGGAGCGTGATGCCGGAAGAGGGACTGCGCCGGACGGCTCAGAGCGATGACACACGGTGGACAGCGATGCACCGGCCCTTGCTGGTCACAGGGTGTCAGGTCCCTGTGACAGCGGTGCGCCCGGCCCGCCTGAACGGCGGTAACAGGTGGATCCCGCCCCGTCCCCCGCCTCTGCTCCCGCTCCCTCTCCCGCCCAGATCGGATAGTCGACGTAGCCGCGCTCCGCGCCGCCGTAGTGCGTGCCGCGGTCCCCTTCGGCGAGCCCGAGGCCGAGGGCGAACCGGCTGACGAGGTCGGGGTTGGCGATGAAGGGACGGCCGAAGGAGACGGCGTCGGCGACGCCCGCCTCGACGATCGCGTTCCCGCTCTCCCGGCCGAAGCCGTGGTTGGCGATCAGCGGGCCGTCGAAGAGCCGCCGGTAGCGGGCGAACGCGGCGGCGTCGGGGCGGGCCCCCGGGCCGCCCGGCGCGCGGCCTCGCAGATGGAGGTAGCCCACCCGGCGCCCGCTGAGTGCGGCGACGACGGCGTCGTAGTCGGCGAGGGTCCGGGCGTCCGCGGTGTAGGGGTACGAGGGGCACGCGCCGTGCGCGGGGGCAGAGGCCGGCCGGTCGGCGGCGGTCCAGTACGGGGACAGCCGCACGCCGACGCGGTGCGCGCTCCACGCCGCGCTCACCGCGTCGGTGACGTCGAGCAGCAGCCGGCCGGGGTCCGCGCCGTAGCCGTCCGTGCGGCGGTTCAGCCGCCGGTTGAGGAACTGCGCGAGCAGATAGACGCCGTTGGCCGCGATCTCCACGCCGTCGAACCCGGCGCGGCGCGCGTGCCCGGCCGCGGCCGCGTACGCGGCGATCGTGCGGTCGATGTCCGCGGAGGTCATCGCCCTGGGGGTGACGGTCTCCTCGCGCCCGTACGGCGTGTGGACGCTCTCGTACGGATTGACGGCCGAGGGCCCGGCGGGCAGCGCGCCCGCGAGGTGGTCGGGGTGCGAGACGGCGCCCGTATGCCAGAGCTGCGCCACGATGCGGCCGCCGAGGGCGTGGACGAGGCCGGTGACGCGGCTCCACGCGGCGGCCTGCCGCTCGGTGTACAGGCCGGGGACGCCGCCGAAGCCGATGGCCTGCTCGCCGACCCAGACGCCCTCGCTGACGATCAGCCCGGCGGCGGCCCGCTGGCCGTAGTACGCGGCGTGCAGGTCCGTCGGCGTCAGGTCGGCGTCGGTCGCGCGGGCGCGGGTGAGGGGCGCCATGACCACCCGGTTGGGGAGCCGGAGGCCGCCGATGCTCGTCGGCCGCAGCAGCGGCTGGGCATCGGCATCGGTATCGGTATCGGTGATCGGGTCGTACGGATTCACGGGCGTCGCTCTCCTCGTCGCGTCGTTTCCGGTGCCGTGAGGCTGACGGAGCGCGCCGGGGAAATGTGACCGGGGACATGTGGCCCGTGGACTGGACGGCGGGGCTCAGCGCCGGGGCGTGGAGCGGGTGGAGCCCGTGAGGCGGGTGCGCAGGGAGCGGGCGGAGGAGTCGGTGAGGGCGGCGATCTGGTCGATGACGGCGCGCAGCCGGGCCGTGTCGTCGGGCGCGGCCGTGAACAGGGAGTGGAACTGCGGGTCGAGGCCGTCGGGGGCGCGGGCGATCAGCGCCTCGGCGAGTTCGGCGATGACGACGCGCTGGTCGGCGCGGAGCTTCTGCTGGGCGGGGCGCTGCATGACGTACCGGTCGGCGACGGCTTTCAGCACGGCGCATTCGAGGCGGGTCCCGTGCGGTACGACCAGTTCGGCGCGGTAGCGGGTGAGGCGGCCGGGCCCGTACGCGGCGCGGGTCGCGCCCTCGGCGGCGAGGCAGAAGCGGCCGATGAGCTGGCTGGCGGCGTCCTTGAGACGCGCCTGGGCGACGGCCGTCCCGTCGTAGCCGTGCGGCCACCACTCCTGTTCGAGGAGGCGGTCGAGGGCGGCGGCGAGCTCCTCGGGGTCGGCGCCGGGCGCGTACCGCTCGGCGGCGACGGCGAAGATCTCGCGGCGCTCGGGCTCGGCGAGCAGGCAGTTGGGGTCGATATGGCCGGCGTGCAGGCCGTCCTCGACGTCGTGCACGGAGTACGCGACGTCGTCGGACCAGTCCATGACGTGCGCCTCGAAGCTCTTGCCGCCCTTGGGCGCGCCCTGGCGCAGCCACTCGAAGACCGGTACGTCGTCGGCGTAGACCCCGAACTTCGGCGAGGCGGGGTCCGAGGGGTGGCCGCCGCGCGCCCAGGGGTACTTGGTGGCGGCGTCCAGGGCGGCGCGGGTGAGGTTGAGGCCGACGCTGACCAGTTCGCCGCTGTCGGGGTCGGTGGTGAATCGTTTCGGTTCGAGGCGGGCCAGCAGCCGCAGCGACTGCGCGTTCCCCTCGAAGCCGCCGCAGCCCTCGGCGACCTCGTTGAGCGCCTGCTCCCCGTTGTGGCCGAACGGCGGGTGGCCGAGGTCGTGCGCGAGGCAGGCCACCTCCACCAGGTCCGGGTCGCACCCGAGGGCGGCGCCCAGCTCGCGGCCCACCTGGGCGCACTCCAGGGAGTGCGTCAGGCGCGTACGGGGGCTGGCGTCCCATGCCTGGTCGCTGGTGCCGGGCGTGACCACCTGGGTCTTCCCGGCGAGGCGGCGCAGCGCGGCGGAGTGCAGCACGCGCGCGCGGTCCCGCTGGAACGCCGTGCGGCCCGGCCGCTTGTCGGGCTCGGCGGCCCGCCGCTCCAGGTCCGACGGCTCGTATCCGCCGATGCCGGGATTTTCGGACGCGGTACGCGCTGTGCCGTTCATACCCCCGACGGTAACCGCCCCCTGTGACACGAGCGACGGCGTGCACGGCGCGGTGTCCGGTTCCCGGCGGTGCCGGTGCGCCTCCCGGCGCGGGGGATCGGTCCGTCACCGGGGCGACGGCCCCGCGCC
>NZ_JBHVHQ010000463.1:0-6704 GCF_042800135.1 Streptomyces sp. NPDC057654
CGTCCCGTACCGGTCAGAAGCCCGGCGGCTCCGTGTACGTCCCCCACTCCTCGCGCAGCGCCTCGCAGATCTCGCCGAGCGTCGCCTCCGCCCGTACGGCCTCCAGCATGGGGCCGATCATGTTCGAGCCGTCGCGGGCGGCGGTCAGCAGGGCGGAGAGGGTGGCGGTGACGCGCGCGTCGTCGCGGGCGGCCTTGCGGTCGGTGAGCGTACGGACCTGCTCGCGCTCGACCTCGTGGCTGACGCGGAGGATCTCCAGGTCGCCCGTCACCGAGCCGTGGTGGCAGTTGACGCCGACGACCCGCTTGTCGCCCTTCTCCAGGGACTGCTGGTAGCGGAAGGCGGATTCGGCGATCTCGCCGGTGAACCAGCCGTCCTCGATGCCGCGCAGGATGCCGCTGGTGATCGGGCCGATGGGGTGCTGTCCGTCCGGCACCGCGCGGGCCCCGCGCTCCTTGATCTGCTCGAAGATCTTCTCGGCGTCGGCCTCGATGCGGTCGGTGAGCTGCTCTATGTACCAGGAGCCGCCCAGCGGGTCCGCGACGTTGGCGACGCCGGTCTCCTCCATCAGGACCTGCTGCGTGCGCAGGGCGATCTCCGCGGCCTGTTCGGAGGGGAGGGCCAGGGTCTCGTCGAGGGCGTTGGTGTGCAGCGAGTTGGTGCCGCCGAGCACCGCGGCGAGCGCCTCCACGGCGGTGCGGACCACGTTGTTGTAGGGCTGCTGCGCGGTCAGCGAGACGCCGGCGGTCTGGGTGTGGAACCGCAGCCACTGCGCCTTGTCGGTCTTGGCGCCGTAGACCTCCTTCATCCAGCGGGCCCAGATGCGGCGGGCGGCGCGGAACTTGGCGATCTCCTCGAAGAAGTCGACGTGGGCGTCGAAGAAGAAGGAGAGGCCGGAGGCGAAGGAGTCGACGTCGAGGCCGCGGGAGAGGCCGAGTTCGACGTAGCCGAAGCCGTCGGCGAGGGTGTAGGCGAGCTCCTGCGCGGCCGTCGCCCCGGCCTCGCGGATGTGGTAGCCGGAGACGGACAGCGGCTTGTAGGCGGGGATGTCGCGGGCGCAGTGCTCCATGAGGTCGCCGATGAGGCGCAGGTGGGGCTCGGGCTGGAAGAGCCACTCCTTCTGGGCGATGTACTCCTTGAAGATGTCCGTCTGGAGCGTGCCGTTGAGGATGCCGGGATCGACGCCCTGGCGCTCGGCGGCGACCAGGTACATGCAGAAGACGGGGACGGCCGGGCCGCTGATGGTCATGGAGGTGGTGACGTCGCCGAGGGGGATGTCCTTGAAGAGGACCTCCATGTCGGCGGCGGAGTCGATCGCGACGCCGCAGTGGCCGACCTCGCCGAGGGCCTTCGGCTCGTCCGAGTCGCGGCCCATGAGGGTGGGCATGTCGAACGCGACGGAGAGCCCGCCGCCGCCCGCGGCGAGGATCATCTTGTAGCGCTCGTTGGTCTGCTCGGCGTTGCCGAAGCCGGCGAACTGGCGGATGGTCCACGTCCGGCCGCGGTAGCCGGTGGGGTGCAGGCCGCGGGTGAAGGGGTACTCGCCGGGCCAGCCGATCCTCTCGAACCCCTCGTAGGAGTCGCCGGGCGCGGGTCCGTAGACGGGCTCGACCGGGTCGCCGGACAGGGTCGAGAAGTCCGCGTCGCGCTTGCGCGCCTTGTCGTAGCGGGCCTGCCAGCGGCTGCGCCCTGCCTCGATCTCCTGTGCATCCATGCGGTCTCTTCGCCTCTCCGCGCCCCGGCGCGAGTCTGTGACGTCGCTTTCATGACGCCTTCATGGCGCCTTCATGACGTCGGCGGCCGGTTTCGACCGCACGCAGATTTACTAGGACGTCCTAGTAAATGGTCGCGCAAGACCGCCCCGAGCACAAGAGGCGTCGGGGCGGCGGCGGGTCGCGGCGGGCGGTGTCCGGTCGGCCTCAGACCTTGGCGGGCTCGGCGGAGGCGTCCGCCACCAGGGGCGCGAGCTCCCGGGCGACCTTGCGCTCCACGAAGAAGGCGGCGGTGGGGATGGTGCCGGCGATCAGCACCCAGATGAGCTTGCCGAACGGGTACCTGGCCTTGGAGCCCATGTCGAAGGCGAAGATCAGGTAGAGGACGTAGAGCCAGCCGTGCGCGATGGCGACGACCTTGGTGAAGTCCGCGGCGCCGTCCATGCCGAGCAGGTACTTGGCGATGCAGCCGAGAGTCAGGAGGACCAGCAGCACGCCGGTGACATAGGCCATCACGCGGTAGCGGGTCAGCACGCTTCGTTTCACTGGGGTTCCCTCGCCTTGCCGTCTAAGGGCGGCCTCGTCCCGGCCGGGAGCCCGGGGGAAGGGCTCCGGGGGACTGCCGCATGGAGTCGAGCGTAACCGCACGTTCCAGGCGATCTTGCGGCCGGGGGTGCGAAGCGGCGCGGCTGTCGCCGGGCCTCGCTTCCGACCTTGTTCCCGGCCCCTTTTCAGCTCTCTCTCAGCTCTCTTCTCCGCTCTCTTCGAAGTCGCCCGCGGCGACGCGCAGCGGGCGGAGCATCGCGAAGATGTCCCCGCACTCGTCCGCGTCGTACGCGCCGAGGCCGAAGTCCATCGCCATCAGGTCGCGGGTCGCCCCCTCGACGACCTCGCGGCCCTTCTCCGTGATGGCGGCGAGCGTGCCGCGCCCGTCGTTCGGGTTCGGCCGCTTGTCCACGAGACCGGACTTGACCAGCCGGTCCACGGTGTTGGTCACGGAGGTGGGGTGCACCATCAGCCGCTCCCCGATCTTCGACATCGGCAGCTCCCCCGCCTTGGAGAAGGTCAGCAGCACCAGCGCCTCGTACCGCGCGAAGGTCAGCCCGTACGGCTTGACGACGGCGTCGACCTGGCCGAGGAGGATCTGCTGCGCGCGCATGATCGAGGTGATCGCGGCCATGGAGGGAACCGCTCCCCATCGCTCCTGCCAGAGCTCGTCGGCGCGGGCGATGGGATCGAACGTGAGGCTGAGGGGCTTCGACACGTTGCTGAGCCTACCGGCCGGTCATATATCGGTCACCGCCATCCCAGACTCCGGACCAACTCGCGGGCGTGCGGGGGCACGCCGCTCGTACGGTGGGCCAATGGGTGGCCGGGCTTCTCTGTACGGGCTTCCCCTGCGGGGGCGCTTCCCCTGCGGGAGCTTCTCTGCGGCGGCTTCCCGGCAGGGGCTCCCCGAGGGAGCTTCTCGGTTGGGGCTGCCCGACAGGGGCTCGGCAAGGCCTTCCGGCGGGGACTTTCCAGCAGGAGGCTCCCCGACGGGGCTCGGCGAGGATTCTTGGTGGGGCCCCACCAAGGACCCCGGCAGGGGGTCCTCCGATAGCGGGATCGGCAAGGATTCTGGGCGGGCCCCCGCCAGAGGGCTCCCCAACGGGGGCCCGCAGGGGGCTCGGCGATGCTTCTCGGCGGGGCCCCGGCGAGGGGCCTGGTGGGAGCCCCCCGGGGAGGAGTGGTAGGCGGTGGGGTATCGGATGTGGTTCGGGGCCGCGGATTTGTTGCGGTGTCGGTTTGCGATTTCGCCGTTGTGGGAGACGCAGGAGGCGGTGCGGACGCTGAGCCGGCCGGATCGGCACGGTTACCACCTGCCGTGGCTGCGCCGGATGCGGGAGGCCGCGGCGGGGATCGATCTCGCGCCGGTCCGGCTGCTGATGCCGGCGCACGGCTACAACCCGGACTTCCTGTGCCCGCCGCCGACGGGCCCGCTCGCCTCGTTCGCCGATGAGCTGGAGCGCGTACGGGCTGCCGACCCGCGCACCGTACGGGCGGAGGTGGCCCGCTCGCTGGCCGACACGCCCGGCGCGGCCGGGAGCCCGCGGGGGCAGGCGCTGCTGGACGACCCGGCGCGGACCGTACGGGAACTGGCGGACCTGCTGGAACAGGTGTGGGACGCGCTGGTCGCGCCGCACTGGCCGCGGCTGCGGGCGCTGTTGGAGGCCGATGTCGCCTTCCACTCGCGGCGGCTGGCCGACGGCGGTCTGGAGCAACTGTTCGCGGGGCTGCATCCGCGGCTGAGCTGGGATGACGGCGTGCTGACGGTGGCGAACCGGTCGCCGTCCCGGCATGCGCGGGTGCTGACCGGCGAGGGGCTGATGCTCGTACCCAGCGTCTTCGTCTGGCCCGACGTCGTGAGCGGCTTCGACCCGCCGTGGCAGGCGACCGTGGTCTACCCGGCGCGCGGCATCGGCGCCCTGTGGTCACCGCCGGGCCAGGGCTCCGACGCCCTGGCCCGTCTCCTGGGCCCCAACCGCGCCGCCATACTCACCGGCCTCGACACCCCCGCCTCCACCACGGACCTCTCCCACCGCCACGGCCTGGCCCCGTCGTCCGTATCGGCCCACCTGTCCGTACTCCGCGACGCCGGGCTGCTCCGCTCCCGACGTGACGGGCTGCGTGTGCTGTACGAGCGGACGCCGCTGGGGACGGCCTTGGCCGAGGGGGGCTGACGGGGGATCAGCAGGCGCTCAGCCGCCGTGGTCCGGCTGGTCCGGCTGGTCCGGCTGGTCCGGCTGGTCCGGCTGGTCCGGCTGGTCCATCTCGGCCAGGTGGGCGTTCATGGCCGTGCACATCTCGCCCAGCAATTCCTCGAAGCGGTCCAGCAGTTCGGGCGGATACCGGTCCAGGAGTGCGTCCACGCGAACGCCCAGGGGGCAGAAGAACTCGTCGGCGCGCTCCTGGATGTGCGCGCTGCTGTGCAGGGTGACGATCCGCCGGTCGGCGTGTTCGCGGGTGCGGACGATGTGCCCGGCGGCTTCGAGGCGGTTCAGGAGCGCGGTGGTGGCGCCCGAGGACAGCGGGATGCGTTCGCCGAGCCGGGCCGGTGACAGCGAGCCGCCGCGCTCCTCCGCGCCGATGATCTCCAGCAGCGCCACCGCGTCGGTGGAGTGCAGGCCCAGCCAGGCGGCGAAGCCGCGGCTCATTTCGGCGTGCTGGCCGCCGTAGGCCCGCAGCCCCTCGACCAGCCGTTCGCGCCGCGCCGCGCTGTCACCCTGCGTCGGTTCCTCCGCCAAGGCCCGCCGCCTTCCTTCCGCTCGTACCGGTGATCCGAGCCGACGGCTCGTTTTTGACAACCTATCGCCCTCAATCTACCTTCACCATGGAATTACTTCACCATGGAGGTATCAAGATGCGTGACCCTTCTCCCACCCGCCGATGGCTCGGCCTGATCGCCATCGCGCTGGGCGTCGCGCTGATGGTCGTGGACACGACGATCGTCAACGTGATCGTTCCCTCGGTCATCGAGGACCTGGACATCAGCTCCGGCCAGGCGCAGTGGATCCAGGAGTCGTACGCGATCGTCGTCGCGGCGCTGCTCCTGCTGGTCGGCCGGTGCGCGGACATCCTCGGCGCCCGCCGCGTCTTCGTCACCGGCGTCGTGGTGTTCGGCGCGACCAGCGTGCTGGCCGGCCTCGCGCCCACCGGCGGCCTGCTCGTACTGGCCCGCTTCCTGCAAGGCGCCGGCGCGGCGATGATCCTGCCGACCTCGCTGGCCCTGCTGAACGCGACATTCACCGGCAAGGCCCGCGGTCAGGCGTTCGCCGTCTGGGGCTCGACCATCGGCGCCGCCTCGGCACTCGGCCCGCTGCTGGGCGGCTGGCTCGCCGCGCACGCCTCCTGGCGCTGGGCGTTCGGCATCAACGTACCGCTCGCCGCGCTGATCGCGGTCGGCGCGCTGCTGTTCCTGGCCCCCTCGCCCAAGGCCGCGGGGCGCGTCGACGTGACGGGCGCGGTGCTGTCCGCGTTCGGCCTCGGTCTGCTCGCCTTCGGGCTCGTCGAAGGGCGTACGTACGGGTGGTTCGCCTCGATCCGCCCGCTGGACGTCCTCGGGTTCGTGTGGGACAGCGGCCCCTCGCCGGTCCTCGTCGCCCTGGTGCTCGCCGTCGTCGCCCTGGCCGTGTTCGTCCGCCGTCAGACGGTCCTCAGCGGCGGCGGCGACCCGGCGCGGGCGCTGATGGACGTACGGCTCTTCTCCGTCGCGTCGTTCCGTAACGGCAACATCGCCACGCTGATCATCGGGCTCGGCGAGTTCGGCATCGTCGCGGTGCTTCCGCTGTGGCTTCAGTTCACCCTCGGCTACAGCGCGCTCCAGGCGGGCCTCGCCCTCGTGCCGGTGGCCATCGGCAGCTTCGTCGCGAGCGGCGCGAGCTTCCCGATGTCGGCGAAGGTCGCGGCGCTCGGCCAGGTCCGTATCGGGCTGGCCATGGAGGTCGTCGGGCTGGCCGGGCTCGGGCTGATCGCGGCCACGGACAGCCCCTGGTGGTCGATCGCGCTGGTGCTCTTCCTCTACGGCATCGGCGTGGGGTTCGCCACGGCCCAGGTCACCAATGTGGTGCTCGCGGAGGTCCCCGACCACAGCGCGGGCCAGGGGTCCGGCATCCAGAGCGCGTTCCGGCAGTTGGGTTCCGCCCTGGGCATCGCCGTGCTGACCACGGCGTTCTTCACCACCCTCGGCTCCAGGCTGCGTACGGGCCTGGGCGACGCCGGTCTTCCGGCTGAGCAGTCCGGGCGCCTCGTGCACGCCGTCACCGACAGCGCGGGCGCCGCGATCGGCCCGCTGGCCGCGCACCCGGGCACCGCGTCGGTCGCCAACGCGGCGCGCTCGGCGATGACCACGGGCATCACCGTCGGCGGCTTCATCGCGGCGGGCTTCGTCGTGCTCGGGCTGATCGCCACCGCCCTGATCCCCGGCGCACCGGCCGGGACGGGCGCCGCGCC
>NZ_JBHVHQ010000464.1:0-6694 GCF_042800135.1 Streptomyces sp. NPDC057654
GGGTACGGGCACATCGTGAACGGCGGGGTGGCGGGGTGCGGGGGGCTCCCCGGCAGCCCTCCCCCATTGCCTCAGTGCTGATACACGGTGCCCGCCCAGCGCCGTACGAACCCGTCCGCGCCGGTCACGGTCACGTCGTAGCGCCCGTTCTCCGTGGGCCAGTCCACGTGGGCGGGGCGCCCGGCCTGGACGTCGACGGTGCGGCGCTTGCCGCCGTGGCCGCCGGGCTCCAGCGTGAAGCGGGCCTCGTCGCCGTGCGTGTGCCCGAGCGTCAGCCGGACGGTGTGCGGGTCCGTCTTCGCGGTCGCCCGCGCGGTGTCCTGGGCCTTGCCCTTGAAGCGCCGTACGAACCCGTCGGCGCCGTACACCGTGAAGTCGTACGCGCCGCCGCTCTTGGCCGTGTCCCACTCGTAGACGGCCTGTGCGCCGGGGGCGACGGTGAACGGGGTTCCGGCGAAGGGCAGGTGGGCGTTGGGGAAGACGGTGTAGTGGAAGGCGGCCGTGCCCTGGTTGGTCAGGGTGCAGGTGACCTTGCCGGTATGGGCGTCCACGGTGGTCTTCGCGTCCGGGCGGTAGGGCAGCGGGCGGTGCGGCCGGGTGCCCGGCTCCTGTACGGGCGTGGTCTGCTGGCCGTTGCCGGGGAGCTTGACGGGCGGCAGCTTCTTGCTCTCGTCGGCCTTGCGGACGAGCTCCTTGGTGTCGGGGAGGGTGGGGATCGTGTAATCGGGAGTGGAGAAGTCGAAACAGGTGGTGAGGTCGCCGCAGACCTCCCGCCGCCAGGCGGTGATGTTGGGCTCGTGCACGCCGGTGACGTGCTCCATCAGCCGCAGCACGGAAGTGTGGTCGAAGACCTGGGAGTTGGTCCAGCCGCCGCGCGACCAGGGGGAGATCACCCACAGCGGCACGCGGTTGCCGAGCCCGATGGGCTGGCCGTCGGCGAACTCGCCGGGGGTGCCGGCGGGCGCGGTGGGCGGCACGACGTGGTCGAAGTAGCCGTCGTTCTCGTCGTACATGACGAGGAACGCGGTGTGCTTCCAGACGTCGGGGTTACTGAAGAGGGACTGGAGGGCGGTGTTGACGTAGTCGGCGCCGTAGTCGGGGCTGGCGGCCGGGTGCTCGCAGAAGAGGTAGGGGGACACGAGCCAGGAGACGGTGGGCAGGGTCCCGTCCTTGCAGTGCCGGTCGAAGGCGGACAGGTCGAACTTCGTCATGGCGTTGACGTAGCGCGGGTCGTCCTTCGCGAAGGCGTGGAACTGCTTGAAGTACGAGAGCCCGTTGCAGTCGTAGTCGCCGTACCGCTCGTCCATGCCCGGGTTGTGGTAGACGCGCCAGCTCACACCGGCCTTCTGGAGCCGCTCGGCGTAGGTCGTCCAGTCGGCGACGGGGTTCTCGGTGACGACGCTGTTGTCGGTGAACGGCCCGGTGGTGCCGTCGGTGCCGGGCCCGGCGGTGCCGCTCCACAGGTAGAGGCGGTTGGGGTCGGTGGGCCCGGCCAGGGAGGCGAAGTAGTGGTCGGCGACGGTGAAGGCGTCGGCGAGCGCGTACTGGTACGGGATGTCCTCGCGCGTGAAGTACCCCATGCAGCGCTCGCCCTTGGCGGATATCCACTGGTTCATGGCGCCGTGGTTGATCGCGTCGTGGCTGGTCTTCCAGTCGTGCGGGAGTCCGTTGGCGTTCTGCGCGTTGAAGCGGGTGGTGTCCATCCGGTACGGCAGCAGATAACCGCCGTCCGTACGCCCCGCGTCGGGCTGGCGCAGCACGCCGGACCCGTCGGGGAAGACCAGCCCTTGCCGGTCGTCGAAGCCGCGCACGCCGCGCAGGGAGCCGAGGTAGTGGTCGAAGCTCCGGTTCTCCTGCATGAGCACGACGATGTGCTTGATCTCGCCGGTCCCGCCGTCTCTGTCCACCGCCGCGGCGACGCTCTCGTCCGTCCCCACCGCCTCGGCGGCCGAACCGGCCGCTCCGATCAGTCCGGCGGCAGCGGCCGCGGTGGAGGTACCGACGAAGGCACGGCGCGTGAGTGAGGTCACGGGGCAACTCCTCAAATTGGGGGCCCCAGCACGCTAACCGTGTGGCGTGCGCAACGGAATTGACGCGGGGTGACTTTGGGACGGCGACGAGGGAACAGAAGGTGAGCGAACGGAAGCTGTCCGGGCCCGCTTGTGGTCGGTTACGGGCCCGGAGAACTACCCGGCGCCGGCGGCACCGGTCATGGCTGTCGCTACGGCAGGGACCACCAGTTGACCCAGAGGTCGGAGTGGTCGGCGAGGACGAAGGCGTACGGGCGCTGGGCCGCGTTGGCGTTGTCCTGGACGGTGATCGCCTCACCGGGGCGCTCGACGACGCGCCCCGGCGGGGTGCCCTGCGCCGCCCACTGCCATGCCTTGCCGTCCCACCAGTTCACGTACAGCTTGGAGTCGTCGCCGATGACGAAGACGTAGGGGCGGGTGAAGGCGTTCGGGTCGTCCTTCATCGTGACGACGCCGACGGAGTCGAGGATGAGCCGCCCGCCGGGCGCCCCCTGGTCGCTCCAGTTCCACTTGGAACCGTCCCACCAGTTCACGTACAGCTTCGAGTCGTAGCCCTGGACGAAGACGTACGGCCGCTCGGTCGCCTGCGGGTCGTTCTGGACGCTGACGACGCCCGCGCCCTTCTTGACCGGCTGGCCGGACGGCGCGCCCTGCTCGCTCCAGTTCCACTTGGAGCCGTCCCACCAGTTGACCCACACCCGCGAGTCGTCGGTGATGACGAAGGCGTACGGGCGGGTGGGGGCGTTCGGGTTGTCGCGCATGGTGGTGACGCCGAGGGGGCGGGAGATCGTGCGGTTCGGCGGCGCGCCCTGGTCGCTCCAGTTCCACTTGGAACCGTCCCACCAGTTCACGTGGAGCCGGAAGTCGTCGGTGATGACGAAGGCGTACGGGCGCTGCGCCGCCGTCGGAGTGTCCTGGACGGTGACGACGCCGACGCCCTCACGGATCTGCCGCCCGCCGGGCGCGCCCTGGTCGCTCCAGTTCCACTTGGAGCCGTCCCACCAGTTCACGTGGAGCTTGGAGTCGTCGGTGATGACGAACGCGTACGGGCGCTGCTGCGCGTCCGGGCGGTCCTGCATCGTGACGGCGCCGACCTTCTCGATGACCGTGCGCCCGGCGGGGACGCCCTGGTCGCTCCAGTGCCACGCCTTGCCGTCCCACCAGTTGACGTACAGCCGCGAGTCGAGGCCGCGTACGAAGACATACGGGCGCCGCGCGGCCTGCGGGTCGTCCTTCATCGTGACGGCGCCCATCGTGGCCCGGACGCCGATCGCGGCGGTCGGCCGCTGCTGGTCGTTCCACTTCCACGAACCCATCGTGTTCCTCTCCGGCCCGCCGCCCGGCGCATCGCCATGGCAGGCACCGGGCGCGGGGACTCAGGGGTTTCGGGGGTACCGGGGTTTCGAGGTTTCGGGGCGATGGCCCCTTGGCTCCTCGGACACTCTGGCAGCGCACGTATGCCCTGTCACCGCCCTAATTCGGACACCGCACGGCGGGGAAAGCGGGAGGCGCGGTTCACCGCCGCCGAGGGGTCCGTACGCCCCACCCCGGCAGGGGGGCGCGGCGTCAGATCACGATGACCCGGCGTCCGCGTGTGTGGCCGGCCTGGCTGTCGATGTGGGCCGACGCGGCGTCCGTGAGCGCGTACGACTTCTCGACGGGTATGCGGAGCTTGCCCCGTGAGATGAGGTCGGCGGCCTCGGCGAGCGCGTCCGGCACGCTGCCGGCCACGCCGGAGAACCGGACGCCGAGGTCCGGCGCGCCCAGGTCGGCGATGGTGATGACCTTGTCCGGGTCGCCGGTCAGCTCGACGAGTTCGCGGATCACGCCGGAGCCGGCCAGATCGAGGGCCGCGTCGACGTCGCCGAGCTGCCGTACGCGCTCGGTCCAGCCGTCCCCGTACGTCGTGGCGAGGGCGCCGAGGCCGCGCAGGTAGTCCTGGTTCGCGGCGCCGGCCGTGCCGATGACCGTGATGCCGCGCTCGCGGGCGATCTGGAGCACCGCCGAGCCCACTCCCCCGGACGCGCCGCTGACCAGCAGCGTCTGGCCGGGCCGCACCCCGGTCTGGCCGATGACGCGCAGCGCGGTCTCCACCACGGAGGGGTACCCGGCCGCCTCTTCGAAGCTCAGCCCCTCGGGCATCCGGGTCCAGGCCGTCAGCACGGCGAACTCGGCGTACGTGCTGACCCCCTCGCCGAACACGTGGTCGCCGACCTCGTACCCCTCGACGCCCTCGCCGACCTCGTCCACCACCCCGGCGGCGTCCAGCCCGATCCCGGTGGGCAGCGTGATCGGGTGGGCCCCCAGCTTCTGGCCCTCGCGTATCCGCCAGTCGACGGGGTTCACGCCCGCCGCCCGCACGGCGACGCGTACGTGGCCGGGGCCCGCGTGGGGCTCCTCGGCATCGATGATCTGCAAGACCTCGGGGCCGCCGAACTCGGCGATGTTCACTCGCTTCATGCCGCCGACCGTAACACTAACGGTTAGCTTTAAAAAACAGTTGCTCCTTCATACCCGATAGTCCGAGCCTGATAATCTGGGCCCATGACCGTGCCGACCGGACGCCGCGAACGCAAGAAGGCCGCGACCCGCCAGAACATCGCCGACACCGCCCTGCGGCTCTTCCTGGAACAGGGCTACGACGCGGTGGGCATCCGCGACGTCGCAGCCGAGGCGGACGTGGCCGTCACCACGGTCTTCTCCCACTTCGCCTCGAAAGAGGCCCTGGTCTTCGAGCAGGACGAGAACTTCGAACACCGCCTCGCCCAGGCCGTCACGGACCGGGCCCCGCACGAGCCGCTCATCCCCGCGCTCCACCGCGAGATGCGCGCCATGGTCCGGCACTGCGCGGCGGAGAGCGCCGCCCCCCTCTGGGACATGATCGACAAATCCCCCGACCTGCGGCAGTACGAGGAGTCGATGAAGCTGCGCCACGCGGAATCGCTGGCCGCCGCCATCGCCGCCGACCTCGAACTGCCCCGGCCCACGACCTCCTGCCGGGCCATCGCCCGTTTCGTGGTCGACGCGCACGCGCTCGCGCGCGAGGCGGCCGATCCGGACGCGGCGGTGGACGAGGTCTTCCGCATGATCGAGGCGGCCTGGGAGACCACGGGCCGTTAGCCTCCCGGCATGGACATCCGAGTGGAGATCGCCAGAGAGCCGAGCCGGGAACTCGTGGAAGCCTTCGGCAGGTTGCTGCCGCAGCTGTCCTCGGCGGCGAAACCACTCGACGAGGAAGCCATCGCGAGACTGGTGACCTGCGACGCCAACACCCTGCTGGTCGCCCGCGCCGCCGACGCGATCGTCGGCACGTTGACACTGGTACTGGCCCCACTGCCGTCCGGCCTGCGGGCCCGCGTCGAAGACGTGGTCGTCGACAGCGCGGCACGAGGTCAGGGGGTGGCCGGGCTCCTCACCCAGGAGGCCCTGCGCATCGCACGAGAGGCCGGCGCCAGGACCGTAGACCTCACCTCCCGCCCGGACCGCGCGGCGGCGAACCGTCTGTACGAACGCCTCGGCTTCCGGCCGCGCCAGTCCACGGTCTACCGCTTCGCGGTGGAGGGGTAGGAAGGGCCGGGCCACGGCGACCGAAACATCGTCCGGCTGTTGATATTCGGACATCGAGCCTTGCAAGCTGGCAGCGCACCGAGCCGAAGGAGTGTCCTGATGTCCATACGCCCCGCCTGCTATCCGGTCGGCTACGCGCCGGAGGTGTTCGCACGATGAGGCGGGTACTGGTCACTGGAGCCTCGCGCGGGATCGGCCGGGCCGTGGCGCTCGCGTTCGCCGAGTGCGGGGACCGGATCGGGGTGCACTACGCGGCCAACCGCGCCGACGCCGAGGAAACGCTGCGCCAGTTGCCCGGCTCCGGTCACGCCCTGCTGGCGGGCGACCTCGGCGACCCGCAGGCGGCCCGCACACTCGTGGACGAAGCCGTGGAGCGCCTCGGCGGCGTCGACGTCCTGGTCAACAACGCTGCCACCGCCACCTCCGACGCCACCCGGCACGCGGTGGCCGAGGTGTCCTACGAGGACTGGCAGCGCGTCTGGCACCGCATGCTCGACGTCAACCTGCTCGGCGCGGCGAACGTGACGTACTGCGTCGCCCGGCACCTCATCGACCGCGGCGCCCCCGGCAGCATCGTCAACATCGGCTCCCGCGGGGCGTTCCGCGGCGAGCCCGAGTTCCCCGCGTACGGCGCGAGCAAGGCCGCGCTCCACGCCTTCGGGCAGTCCATGTCCGTAGCTCTCGCGCCGCATGGCATCGCGGTGACGTCCGTGGCACCCGGCTTCGTGGCGACCGAGCGGCAGGCCGCCAAGCTGGCGGGCCAAGACGGCGACAACCTGCGCGACCAGAGCCCGTTCGGGCGGGTCGGCACGGCCGAGGAGGTCGCGGCGGCGGTGCGCTACCTCGCCTCCCCAGAGGCCGCCTGGTCCTCCGGAACGGTCCTCGACCTCAACGGCGCTTCCTACCTCCGCACTTGAGCGGCGCGGGCGCGGCTGCCGCCGCCGCGTGTACGAACGGGTGCGGGAAGGCGCCCAGTTGCGCCCATTGTGCGGCGACCACTGCCCAGAAAGTCCACCCGACCGGTGTCAGTGACGGTCCAGGCACCTACCCGCAAGACCGGAGAGCGGCCCCGCCGAGTTCAACGGGGGCTCGTAGCC
>NZ_JBHVHQ010000465.1:0-6682 GCF_042800135.1 Streptomyces sp. NPDC057654
CCTTGGAGCCGAGCAGGTAGCCGTTGACCGTCCGCGTCATGCAGCCGTTGCCGCTGTTGTACGCGCCGTGGCCCTCGCCCTTGAACGTGACCTCGACGCCCACGCCCTCGCCCAGCTCGCGGGCCATCCGCCGCGCGCCCTCGTACGGGGTGGCCGGGTCGCCCGTGTTGCCGACGACGAGGACCGGGGCCGCGCCCGCCGCCCGTACGTCCGGGGTCTTCCAGCGGCCCTCGACGGGCCAGCCGGCGCAGTTCAGCAGCGACCACGCGGAGGACTCCCCGAAGACCGGCGACGCCTGGCGGAACCTCGCCAGCCACGCCTGCACGTCGTTGGCGTCGTAGCGCTGCTGGGCGTCGGCGCAGGTGATCGCCCGGTTCGCGGCCTGGAGGTTGCTGTAGCGGCCGTTCTGGTCGCGCCCGGACAGCGAGTCGGAGAGCAGCTGGAGGTAGTTGCCGCTGCCCAGGGTCATGGCCTCCTGGAGCCCGCGGGTGAGGTACTGCCAGGTCTCCTTGGAGTACAGCGCGGACGCGATCCCGTTGACGGCCTGGTCCTGGGTCAGCTCGCGGCCGTCGCGGGTGGGCAGCGGCTCGGAGTCGAGCTTCTTCAGCAGCGCGGTGATCCGCTTGGTGCCTTCCTCGGGACTGCCGTTGCCGGTCGGGCAGCCGGTGGTGTTCTCCGCGCAGTCCCGCATGTAGTCCTCCAGCGCGCGCTGGAACCCCTTGGCCTGGTTCAGGTCGCCCTGGAGCGGGTCCTGGGTGGGGTCGACGACGGCGTCGAGCACCGCGTGGCCGACCCGCTTGGGGAACAAGTGGGCGTAGACGCCGCCCAGTTCCGTGCCGTAGGAGATGCCGAAGTAGTGCAGCTTGTCGTCGCCCAGGGCCTGGCGCAGGACATCGAGGTCGCGGGCCGCGCTCGTGGTGTCCACGTGCCCGAGCACCTTCCCGGAGTTCTTCCGGCACGCGTCGACGTACGCCTTGTTGGCGGCCAGCGCCGTCTTCAGCTCGTCATCGTCGTCGGGGGTGGAGTCCACCTTGTCCGAGTCGTCGATCTCCTTGTCGCTCAGGCACCTGACGCCCGCGCTCGCGCCGACGCCGCGCGGGTCGAAGCTGACGAGGTCGTATCGGGCGCGCAGGGCCTCGTAGTCGCGGGCGAAGCCGGGCAGCGTCGCGACCCCCGAGCCGCCGGGCCCGCCGAAGTTGAAGACGAGCGAACCGATGCGGTCGGCGCCGCCGCGGGCCTTCGCGCGGATCAGGGCGAGGTCGATGGTGTCCCCGGACGGCTTCGCGTAGTCCAGCGGCACCTTGAGCGTGGAGCACTCCCACCGGGTGCCGTCCGCGAGTGCCGCCGGGGCCTTGCCGCTGCCGCCCTGCGCCGTGGTGGGGGCGGTGCAGCCGTGCCAGCTCAGCTTCTGCGCCCCCGCGCTCGAACCGCCTGTCGGCGCGGACTGGGAGGCGCTGCCGGGCTTCTTGTCCCCGGCGGCCTTGCCGTCACCGCCGTCGCCGCTGCACGCCGTGGCCGCGAGGGCCACCGCGAGAGCCGTGGCCGCCAGCGTCCGGGCCCGGCGCCGCCGCTGCCGGTACGGGGTCCGGGGTCGGGTCCCTCGGGGGCTCCGCATGGTCTGTCAGTCTCCTGCCTGCCTGTCCGACAGGCTCGAAGTCTTCGGATTTGCGAGCCTGTGACCGGAGGATGCCATATGGCCGGGCACGCGAGCCCGTCCCGTGCGCGAAGTGGCCGGTACCCGCGCCGGCCGCCCCTCGGCGCGCGCCGTCAGCGCGAACTCCCGGTCCCGGCCGACGGGCAGCCGGCGGAGCGGGCCGCCGCCGCCACGAAGCGCGGGAAGACGGTGCTCGGATCGTCCAGCGAGGTGCCGGTGGAGCGATCCGTGTGCATGGTGTAGACCGCCGGGCGGCCCGCGCAGTCGGCCCGTACGAGCGCGCCCGAGGCGTCCATACGTCCGTACGCGCGCCCGTCCGGCAGCGGTATGCGCGCCGCGGCGAGCCCGTCGAAGAGCGCGACGAGCCGGGGGCGGGCCGCCATGGCGAACTGCGCGGCCACCTTGCCGCGTCGGGACACCACACAGGTCCGGAAATCGCCCCGGCCGCCGCCGGATATGGAGGCGAGCCCGCCGCGCGCCGTCTCCGCCCGCCCGAGCAGACCGGGCAGCGAGCACAGGTCGGAAGGAGCGGGGGAGGAGGAGGGCGGCCGGGCGGGCGCGGGCGAGGCCGTGGGGGCGGCCGGCCGCAGCGGTCGCCGAGGCGCGCAACCGGCCTTCCGCATGCCGTGGTTGGCCAGGTCCACGAGCAGCCGCCCGGTCCGCGCGAAGCCCCCGCCCGCCACTCCCGTCCGGCCGTCGCCCTGACGCGCGCCGCCCACCGTCACGACGGACGGACGCCCGTCGACATCGCACCGCTCGGGCAGCACGAGCGCACCGGACCCGTCGCCCACGAAACCGGGCAGCGCGCCCGGAAGCGCGTCGCCGCCCCGCGCGAACAGGCCGTCCAGCCATGTGCGCCGGGCGTCCGCCGCCTTCGGCCCGGCGCCGTACCCCACCTGCACCCGCTGCTCCCGCGCGGCGGCCCCCGAGCCTCGCGTCCACGTCACCGTGCAGCTCCCGCGCGGGACTTCGGGCGTCGGCGAGGTCTCCTGGGACGCGCGGTGGCGGTCGCCGTGGTCGAAGAGCGACGCGCCGCCCTCGTCGGGCCAGGCGCCCCAGCAGCGGGAAGCCTGGGCGAGCGGCCCGAACTGGGTCTGCCACAGCGCCGACACGGCGGCGAGCAGCGCGACCACGGCCAGGGCGCCGACCATGACACGCCCGCGTCCCTGGGCCCGTACCACCGCGCCCCCCGGCGCACCCCCGTCCGGCACCCCCGCCCCCTCCCCGAAATCCTCAGCGGTGGACTGCTGTGCGGGAGATCGTATCGGCGCGCACCGACAATCAGGAGAAGGGAGGGGCGTGAACGGGCCATGTGCAGGTGGGAGTTGGTGGAGCTGTGTTCGAGCAGCGGCTACGAGCAGACCTTGCCGGCCTTCGGTACCGTGCCGTCCAGCAGATAGGCGTCCACCGTCCGCTTCACGCACCCGTTGCCGCTGTTGTACGCGCCGTGCCCCTCGCCCTTGTAGGTGAGTTCGACGCCGACGCCCTCGCCCAGCCGCCGCGCCATCTTCCGCGCGCCCGCGTACGGCGTCGCGGGGTCCCCGGTGTTGCCGACCACCAGCATCGGGGCCGCGCCCTCGGCGCTCACGTCGGGGGTCTTCCACTCGCCGGGCACCGGCCAGCCGGTGCACTGGGTGAGGCTCCACGCCATGAAGTCCCCGAAGACGGGGGATGCCTCGCGGAACTCGGCGACCTTGCCCGCGATGTCCTCGACCGTGTAGCGCTGCTTGAAGTCGGCGCAGGTGACGGCGTTGAGCGAGGCTTGCAGGGAGCTGTAGGCGCCGTCCTTGTCGCGGCCGTTCATGGAGTCGCCGAGGGCGAGCAGGATCTTGCCGTCGCCGTTCTCGGCGTCCTCCACGCCTTCGGTGAGGTAGTCCCAGAAGTCCTTCGAGTACAGCGACTGGGCGATGCCGCCGCTGGCGAGCGACTCGGTGAGCGTACGGCCCTCCGCCGCGGGCGCCGGCCGCTTGTCGAGACGGCCCAGCAGCCGCTGGATCTGCCGCTCGGTGGGGCAGTTGTCGTGGCTCCCGGCGCACGCCCGCAGGTAGTTGCCGAGCGCGAGCTGGAACCCCTTCGCCTGGCCCAGGGCGCTCTGCACGGGGTCGTGCGTCGGGTCCACGACGCCGTCGAGGAGGGCGCGCCCCACCTTCTTCGGGAACAAGTGGGCGTAGACGCCGCCGAGTTCCGTGCCGTAGGAGATGCCGAAGTAGTGCAGCTTGTCGTCGCCGAGCGCCTCGCGCATCAGGTCCATGTCGCGCGCCGCGTTCGACGTCCCCACGTGCGCGAGGACCTTGCCGGAGTTCTTCTCGCAGGCGGCGGCGTACTTCTTGACGCGGTCCATGAGGGCGCGCCGCTCGCCCGCGTCGTCGGGGGTGGAGTCGGCCGCGTAGTAGGAGTCGAGATCCTTGTCGCCGAGGCACTTGACGCCGTCGCTGCGGCCGACGCCGCGCGGGTCGAAGCTGACGAGGTCGTAGCGGGTGCGGAGGTTCTTGTAGTCCTCGGCGAAGGCGGGGAGGGTGGTGATGCCGGAGCCGCCGGGGCCGCCGAAGTTGAAGAGGAGCGAGCCGATCCGGCGGTCCGGGTCGGTGGCCTTCGCGCGGATCAGGGCGATGCCGATGGTGTCGCCCTTGGGATGGCCGTAATCGAGCGGGGCGTGCAGCGTGGCGCACTCCCAGGACTCGCCGGGCGCATGGCCCGTGGAGGCGTCCTCGCTGTCGCTGGGGGCGGGGCAGGACTTCCAGTCCAGCTTCTGACCGGCGCTGGTGTCGGCCCGCGAGCTGTCCGCGCCGCCGTCGGAACATCCCGCGGCGGCGCCGGTCAGCAGCGCGGCGAGGAGCAGGGCCCCGGTCCGTACGGATCTCGACACGGCGGCTCTCCCGGAGGTCGGCGGTACGTACGCGGAACGGGAACGTACGCGGACTGCCATCCTCCGGGCGGGCCGCCGCCGGGCGCGCGCCTTGCGGTCCGTACGGGTGAGAGACGGGGTGAGAGGCGCGGTGCGGGACGCGCCTCCCTACCCGTTCTACGGCGGTACGAACGTCCCGCCCCTTCTACAGCGGTACGAACGTCACCTCCGTGGCCTTCACGCTCACCCAGACCTCCGAGCCCTCCGCGAGCCCCAGCTCCGCCGCCGCCGACGGGGTGATCTCGGCGACGACCTCGGGCTCCCCGTCGACGAGGACCCGCAGCCGGCCGCCCTGCGCGGCGATCTCGCGGACCGTACCGGCCCAGACGTTGCGCGGGCTGCCCTCGGGGCGGGCGGTGTGCAGGGAGACGGCCTCGGGGCCGACGACGGCGAGTCCGGGCGTGTGCTCGGCGGGCAGCGGATCGGCGGCGACGAGGTCCGCGCCGCCGGCCAGCCGCAGCGCCTCGCCCTTCGCCGTGCCGGGCCAGGCGTTGCGGCCGAGCATCCGGGCCACCCATGGGGAGCGCGGGTGCCGGGTCAGCTCGGTCGGCGTCGCGTACTGGAGCGTCGTGCCGTCCTCCAGGACGAGGATCCGGTCGGCGAGGGAGACCGCCTCCACGGGGTCGTGGGTGACGATCAGGCAGACGCCGGGGAAGTCCGCGAGATGGGTGCGCAGGGTGTGCCGGACCCGCGCGCGCGTGGACTGGTCGAGCGCCGCCAGGGGCTCGTCGAGGAGCAGCAGCCGGGGGCGCGCGGCGAGGGCGCGCGCGAGCGCCACGCGCTGGGCCTGGCCGCCGCTGATGCCGCCGGGTTTGCGGAGGGCGAGGTGGCCGACGCCGAGGGCGTCCAGCCAGTGCTGCGCCTCCGCGTGCGCCTCGGCCTTCGCCGTGCCCTGGGCGCGCAGCCCGTACGCGGTGTTGGCCAGGGCGGTCAGGTGCGGGAACAGCGCCCCGTCCTGCGGGACCCAGGCGATCCGGCGCTTGTGCGGCGGCTCGGCGGAGACCTCCGCGTCGCCCAGGGACAGGGGCTGCGCGGTGGCCCGGTGGGTGAGGCCGAGCAGCGCCCGCAGCAGCGTCGTCTTCCCGGCGCCGTTGGGTCCGACGACGGCGATGGTCGTGCCGGCCGGGGCGTCGAGCGCGGTGTTGGTGGCGCCGCTGACGGTGGTGCGCAGGGGCGCGAGAGCGGGCTTGGGCAGATCGGGTTTCCGGGCGGCCGGGGTGGCGGCGTCGCGACTGCTGCCACCGTCCCTGTTGGAGGCATCGGACGCGTCGGATGGATCGGACGCATCGGATGAATTCGGTGAAGGCTTCGCGGCGGCCTTCGGCTCGGCCGGTTTGCCGCCCAGCCAGCGGCCGCGCAGCGCCAGGAGCACCACGGTCGCGATGACCAGCAGCAGGAGGGAGACCGCGGTCGCGCCCTCGGGGTCGTCCTGGAGCAGCAGATACACCTGGAGCGGGAGGGTCTGCGTCGTACCGGGCAGGTTCCCGGCGAAGGTGATCGTCGCGCCGAACTCGCCGAGCGCCCGCGCCCAGCACAGCGCGGCGCCCGCGATGAGCCCCGGCGCGATCATCGGCAGCGTGATGGTGCGGAACACCCGCAGGGGCGCGGCCCCCAGGGACGTCGCGGTCTCCTCGTACCGGGGGTGCAGCCCGGCGAGGGACCCTTCGAGGCTGATGACCAGGAACGGCATGGAGACGAACGCCGAGGCGATCACCGCGCCCGTGGTGGAGAACGGCAGCGAGATGCCGAACCACGAGTCCAGGGCCGGGCCGAGCAGCCCGCGCCGCCCGTACCCCTGGAGGAGCGCGACGCCGGCGACCGTCGGCGGCAGCACCATCGGCAGCATCACCAGGCAGCGCACCAGCGCCTTGCCGGGGAACTCCACGCGGGCCAGCAGCCAGGCCAGCGGGATGCCGAGGACGAGCGCGAGCAGCAGCGCCCAGGCGGAGACGAGCAGCGAGAGGCCGAGCGCCTGGCTGACCTCGTGCGAGGAGAGCCGGGTGGTCAGCGTGGACCAGGGCGTACGGGCCAGCACGCCCGCGAGGGGGAGGAGCAGGAAGACCACCGCGAGCACGGCGGGAACGGAGAGGGTGAAAGGCGTGCGCCCCCGGACCGCACGGGTG
>NZ_JBHVHQ010000466.1:0-6669 GCF_042800135.1 Streptomyces sp. NPDC057654
GGTCCTGGGCGGGGCAGGGGGCCGCGCCGGTGTGCGGTCCGGCCGGTCCGGCCGGACCGTTGGGGCGCTGCGCCGCCGTCTTCCTGCCCGGTGACCTGCCGCGCGAGGGCGCCGTCGCCTTCTGGCAGCCGGATGGCGGCGATCTTCCGGCCGGGGCGAAGGGGGAGCGCACCGAGCTGACCGTCGTGCGCCGGAGCGGAGACGGCGTACAGCGGTGCACGGTGCCCGCGCTCGTACTCCCCCTGGAACAGGCCGTTCCGCTGCTGGTGCGCGCCCGCCACGACCCCGTGGCCCATCCGGCGGCCGCCTGCTGGGGGGCCGCGGCGCTGCACGGGATGCAGCTCGTGGCGCGCGGCAGGCTGCTGCCCGGGCTGACCGACGACGACCAGGACACCTGGCGGGCCGGGCCGCTGGACACCGAGGACCTCGCGCATCTGCGGGCGATCGTCGCCGCCATGCCCGCCGAGGCGTACGCGGCGCCCCTGCCGGGCCCCGGGCCGCTGCGGCTGCCGGACCCCGACGGCCTCGTACGGGCGCTGCTGGACGCGGTCGCGGACACCCTGCCGAGGACGCCCGCGGCGCCGTACGCGGCGGGGGAGCCGTACGCGGCGCGCGCCGCCCACCACCTGCCCGAGCTGCGCGAGTGGGCCGCGGAAGCCGCCGCCGGCACGGACGGCGGGGTGCGCCTCTCGCTCCGCCTGGACCTGCGCGCCTACGACCTCTACGAGGAGGACGGCGGGCTCGCGGCGGCCGTGGTCCAGGTCCACAGCCTCACCGACCCGACCCTGCTCACGGACGCGGTCGCGCTGTGGGAGGGGCACGCGGGGGAGCATTTCGGGGCGCGCGCCCGTATCGACACGGTTCTCTCGCTCCGGCGCGCCGCCCGCGTCTGGCCGCCGCTCGGCCGCCTCCTGGAACGGCCCGTGCCCGACGTGCTGACGCTCGACGAGGACGAGCTGAACGACCTGCTCGGCGTGGCCGCCCAGCGGCTGTCGGCGGCCGGGGTCGCCGTCCACTGGCCCCGGGAACTGGCACGCGAGATGACCGCCCGCGCGGTCGTACGGATCGCACCGGGCACCGCCTCCGACGAGGCGACCTTCTTCGACGCGGAGCAGATCCTCGAATTCCGCTGGCAGCTGGCGATCGGCGGCGCCCCGCTCACCGAGCAGGAGATGGACGCGCTCGCCGAGGCGCAGCGGCCCGTCGTGCGCCTGCGCGACCAGTGGGTGCTGGTCGACCCCGCGCTCGTACGCAAGGCCCGCAGGCGCGACCTGGGGCGGCTCGACCCCGCCGAGGCCCTGTCCATGACACTGACGGGCGCCGCCGAGGTCGACGGCGAACAGGTCGCCGCCGTGCCAGTCGGGGCGCTCGCGGTCCTGCGCGACCGGCTCACCGCCGAGCCCAAGCCCGCCGTCCAGCCGCCCGGACTGCGCGCCGCCCTCCGCGACTACCAGCTGCGCGGGCTCGGGTGGCTCGACCGGCTCGTCTCCCTCGGCCTCGGCGGCTGCCTCGCCGACGACATGGGACTCGGCAAGACGATCACCGTCATCGCCCTCCACCTGCACCGCGCACCCGCCGAACCCACGCTGGTCGTCTGTCCGGCCTCCCTCCTCGGCAACTGGCAGCGCGAGATCGAGCGCTTCGCGCCCGGCGTCCCCGTACGCCGCTTCCACGGCACCGGACGGACCCTGGACGGCCTGGCCGGGGGCTTCGTGCTCACCACCTACGGCACGATGCGCTCCAGCGCCGAGGAGCTCGCCGAGCGGCCCTGGGGGCTGGTGGTGGCGGACGAGGCGCAGCACGTGAAGAACCCGTACGCGTCCACGGCCGTGGCGCTGCGCACCATCCCCTCCGCCGCCCGGATCGCCCTCACCGGCACCCCCGTGGAGAACAACCTCTCCGAGCTGTGGGCGCTCCTCGACTGGACCACCCCGGGGCTGCTGGGCTCCCTCAAGAACTTCCGGGCCCGTCACGCCCGCGCCATCGAGAGCGGCGAGGACGACGAGCAGACCCAGGAGGCCGTCGAGCACCTGGCCCGCATCGTCGCGCCCTTCCTGCTGCGCCGGAAGAAGTCCGATCCGGGCATCGCCCCCGAGCTGCCGCCCAAGACGGAGACCGACCGGCCGGTGGCGCTGCTGCGCGAACAGGCCGCCCTCTACGAGGCCGTCGTCAGGGAGACCCTCGTGAACATCGAGGGGACCGAGGGCATGGCGCGGCGCGGCCAGGTGATGAAGCTGCTCACCGCGCTGAAGCAGGTCTGCAACCACCCCGCCCAGTACCTGAAGGAGGGCGGCGATCGGCTGGCGGGCCGCTCGGGGAAGCTGGAACTGCTCGACGAGCTGCTGGACACCATCCTCTCCGAGGGCGGATCGGTGCTGGTCTTCACGCAGTACGTCGAGATGGCCCGGCTGCTCCTGGCCCACCTGACGGCGCGCGGCGTGCCGTCCCAGCTGCTGCACGGCGGCACCCCCGTCGCGCGGCGCGAACAGCTCGTGGACCGCTTCCAGTCCGGCGAGGTGCCTGTCTTCCTGCTGTCGCTGAAGGCGGCCGGCACGGGCCTCAACCTCACCCGCGCGAGCCATGTCGTGCACTACGACCGCTGGTGGAACCCGGCGGTCGAGGACCAGGCGACCGACCGCGCGTACCGCATCGGCCAGACCCAGCCCGTGCAGGTCCACCGCCTCGTCACCGAGGGCACGGTCGAGGACCGCGTCGCCGAGATGCTGGAGGCGAAGCGCGCGCTCGCCGACGCGGTCCTCAGCGGCGGCGAGGCGGCGCTGACCGAGCTGAGCGACACGGAACTCGCCGAACTGGTGACCTTGAGGAGGCCGCGGTGACCTTCGCCGAGTCCTGGTGGGGCAACGCCTGGATCGAGGCGCTGGGGAGCGCGTCGCTCGACCCCGGCCGGCTCTCCCGCGGCCGCGCCTACGCGCGCGGCGGCCACGTCCACGACATCACCGTCACGCCCGGCCGGATCGGGGCCCGCGTCGACGGCAGCCGCTCGCGCCCGTACCGCACCGGCATCGGGCTGGACGTCCTCTCCGACGCCGACTGGGACCGCTTCCTGACCGCGGTGGCCGCCCAGCCGTCGCACATCGCGGCCCTCCTCGACAAGGACATGCCGCACGCGCTCGTCGACGCCGCCGCCGAGGCCGGGGTACGGCTGCTGCCGGGCCCCGGCGAACTGTCGCCGCGCTGCTCCTGCCCCGACCGGGGGCACCCGTGCAAACACGCGGCGGCCCTCTGCTACGAGGCCGCCCTGCTGTTGGACGCGGACCCGCTCGTCCTCCTCCTGATGCGGGGCCGCGACGAACGGGCGCTCCTCGACGACCTCGCTCGCCGCAACGCGGCCCACGCGTCCCGTGAGTCGCCGGCCGTACGCGCGGGCGTCGACGCCCGAACCGCGCTCTTCGCCCCGCCCGCCCCCGCGGCTCTCCCCGGACCGCTCCCCGTCCCGCGGCGCCCCGGCATACCGCCGTCGCTGCCGCCCGCCCGCCGGCTGCCCGTGGCCGCGACGGCGCTCGACCTGCTGGCCACGGACGCGGCGGCCCGCGCGCACGCGTTCCTCACCACGGGCGGCGACCCGCACCCCGGCCTCACCCCCTGGCAGGACGCGGTCCGGCTCGCCGCCACCCGGCCCACCTCCGGACTCACCGCCACCACCCGCACCCTGTACCGGAGCCTGGCCGCCGGGACCGGCCGCACCCCGACGGACATGGCCCGCGCGGTCGCCGCCTGGCGGCAGGGCGGACTGGAGGGCCTGACACTCCTCGAAGCCCCGTGGAACCCGCCGGCCGGCCCCTTCGACCGGGCCCGCCCCGCCCTGGCCGCCGCCGGGCTGCCGCCCCTGCGCCCGCGCCACAACCACCTCACCGACGACGCCCGCGGCCTCCAGCTCCGCTTCGGCCACGACGGCCGCTGGTACCCCTACGAAGCCGATCCCGGCCCCGACCCGGACTGGTGGCCCGCGGGGCCCGCGGACGAGGACCCGGTGGACGCCCTGTCGGAGCTGCGGCAGCGCGACGAATCGGTCGCGCGGTCCGCGCCGAAGTACTGACCTTTCCCCGGGCCGGCGGGCGCGAGGGCCGGGCCCCTCCCCTCGCGGCGGAGCGTGCATCATGGGTCTGTGCAGTGGGAAGCGATCTCGTGGACGCGACTGACGGAAGCGCTCGCCGAGCGGATCGCGGGGACCGAGGCGGAGGACGGCAGCCCCTGGCTGCGGGTCGCCGTCGACGGCGCTCCCGCCACCCGCCCCGCGGAGCCGGCGCGGAACCTGGCGGAGGAACTGCGGGCGCGAGGGCGGCCCGCGACCGTCATCGGGACCGGCGGATTCCTGCGACCCGCCTCACTGCGCTACGAATACGGGCGGCAGGACGCCGACGCGTACTACGACCTGTGGCTCGACACCGGCGCGCTCCACCGCGAGGTGTTCGCGCCCCTGGAGCCCGGCGGAAGCGGGCGGGTGCTGCCCGACCTCTGGGACCCCGTGGCGGACCGCACGACGCGCAGCCCGTACGTGACCGTGCCGCCCGGCGGCGTCGTGATCGTGCACGGCCCGCTCCTCCTCGGGCACTGGTTCCCCTTCGACCTTTCGGTGCACCTGCGGATGTCGCCCGCCGCGCTCGCGCGCCGCACCGACGCGGCGGAAGCCTGGACCGTGCCCGCGTTCGCGCGCTACGCCGACGAGGTACGGCCGGAGGCCGCCGCCCAGGTGGTCGTACGGGCCGACGACCCCCGCCATCCGGCGTGGAGCGGGTTCACAGCAGACGCTTGATCTCGCCGCGGACGCGGTAGAAGCCGGCCGGCGCGGGAGCGAGCGCGTCGACCACGTAACGGACGCCGGGCTCGCGTATCTGGCGGGGGAACTGGACGTTCCACAGGGGTTCGTAGCCCGCGGAGACGACGTGGACCCGCAGCCGGCCGGCCTCCTCGACGCACTCCACGACGACGCCGCCCGAGGCGGGGGCGGCCGTCACGGTCGCCAGCGTGGTCGTCGGCGCGTAAGTGGGCAGCGCCTCGGCCGACTTGACGTCCACCGGGACCGGGACGGTGCCGGTCCGCGCGGCGGCGATCGCGGCCTCCGACGCGTCGACGCACACCAGCGAGCCGTCCGTGGTGACCATGTAGAGCTTCTCGTCCAGGTACTGCATCGACAGCGCCGAGCCGCCGCCGGTGCCCAGCTTCCACAGGCGGGTGCCGTCCGCCGCGAAGCAGTACACGGAGGAGGCGGAGTCGCCCGCGAAGACGTACCGGCCGCCGGGGGCGGTGGCGCAGGAGTAGACCACGGTGTCGCACCGGTAGTCGGCCTCCGTCCGGCCCGTCGCCTTCGACAGGCGCTGCACGACGCGGCGGTCGGTGCCCGCGTAGACCGCGTCGTCCTCCTGCCAGCCGAACAGCACCGCCCCGTTGGTCGGCGTGTGCCACAGCCGGCCGCTGCCGTCCGGGGCGTACGCCGTCACGCCGTGGCTGTGGCCGTGGTAGACGGCCCGTTCGTCACGGCGCACCATCCAGGCGTGCGCTCCGGAGCTGTTGCGCGACCACTGGTACTCGTCCTCGTGGTCGATGACCGTCAGGCCGCCGTCCCGGTCCGACACATTGAGCACGCCCTCGCGGACGTCCAGCCAGAAGATGTCGACGTCCGCCGCGATCTGGTAGGCGGCGAAGGGGAGCTTGGAGGACAGGTCGTAGACCGTGCCGTCGTCGCAGCCCGCGTAGATCCAGAAGTCGTCCGCCACCAGGCACTTGACGCCGTCCGGCAGTCGGTAGCGGGACAGCACCTCGCCGTCGTGCGCGAGGGTGAAGACGTCCCCGGCCTGGTTGCCCACCCAGCAGCGGTCCTCGTCGATGTGGATGCCGAACGCCGCCGAACCCGTACGGAACCGCCACAGCACCGGGGCCACGGCGCGCGCCGTCGACGGCGCCGAGGTGACCTGACGGCGCGTCACGGCCCGTGCGGCGCGCACGCCTTGAACGGCCGGCGCGTACCCCTTGCGGACCTTCTCGCCGACCTTCTTCGCCGCCGCGGCCCGCGCCTTCTCGGCCGTGGGGAAGGAGGACGTCTGCAACTGGCCCGCCGCGCCGATCCGTCCGTACCGGACGGAGACGGTGACGCCGTCCACGGTCACCTCATAGAACTTGTGCGCCCCGCCGCCGTCCTGTGACAGCTCCAGATACGTCCTGTCGCCCGACGCCTGCGTCATGGCATACCCCTCTCCCAGGGCGGCCACCGGCGGCCGACCTCTACTGCTGCGAAACGCTAGGGGCTGCCACTGACAATCGGCCGGGCGAGCGGGCCCGTTGGGCCCGGAGAGGGTGTCTGACCAGGCTAGAAGAGCGGCTGCGGCAGGACGCCCTCCAGGGCCAGCAGGGCGCGCTTGACCTCCAGGCCCCCGCCGAAGCCCCCGAGACCGCCGTCGCTCCCGATCACGCGGTGGCACGGGACGACGACCGGCAGGGGATTGGCGCCCATCGCCGTCCCCACGGCACGGGCCGCGCCGGGCTCGCCGACGCGGCGGGCGAGGTCCTGGTAGCCGACGACCGTGCCGTACGGGACATGGGCGGCGAGCGCGCGCAGCACCCGGCGGTTGAACCCCGTGGCGAGCGACCAGTCCAACGGCACCGTGAACGTTCGCAGCCGGCCGTCGAAGTAGGCCACGAGCTGGCCGTCCG
>NZ_JBHVHQ010000467.1:0-6648 GCF_042800135.1 Streptomyces sp. NPDC057654
CCCGCGAGGGAGAAGGTGTGTGCGTACCGCTTCCCCGCGGCGGCGCTCAGGTGCCCGCCGTACGCCCCCGCCCGGCCGAGGGGCCCAGCGGCGCGGTGCGCGGGGCGCGGTCGCCGTGCGGCGGGCGGCGACTGCCGCTCGGGGTGACGGGGGACCGCTCGGAGCGGACGGTGTGCGGCCGGGACGACAGGTGCGGCCAGGCGTCCGGCACCCGCCCGGCGGCGGCCGGCGACGCGCCGCCGCCCGGCCGGCTGGCGGCTCCCACCGGTTCGAGTACGGGCAGTTCGTCGTCCACGGGCGGGCGCGGCGCGGCGATGACGGTCAGACCGCCGGCCGGAGCGGGAGCGAGCGCCCCGCTGTCGCGCAGCCGCCGCAGCAGCGCCATCAGATGCACCTCGGCGTAGGCCATCATCGGCTCGAACCAGGGCAGCGCCAGCAGGACGAGCAGGCCCGCGGTCCAGCCGAGCGTCACGTCGCTCACCCAGTGCGTACCGAGGTAGACGGTCGTCATGCCGATGCCGAAGGCGAGTGAGGCGACGATCACGGAGGTGACGCGGCGGGTCAGCGGGGTGGTGGCCAGGTAGGCCAGCACACCCCAGGTCACCACGGCGTTGGCGGTGTGGCCGGAAGGAAATATATCGCCGCCCGCCCACATCTCGTTCGAGCCGATCTGCGTCGCGTAGTGCGGTCCGAGGCGGCCCATGCCGAGCTTGGCGGCGCCCACGGTCACGTTGAGCAGCAGCAGTGAGGAGCCCAGCACCAGCAGCGGGCGCAGGCTCTGCTGTTTGTACGAGCGCCAGCCCAGCCAGGCCGCCACCGCCACCGCCGTCGGCCCGCGCTGGCCCAGCACCACGAAGTAGTCGAGGAAGGTGTGGATCTCCGGCCACTGCTTGTACGGGTGGAACAGCATGACCTGCCAGTCGAACCGCACCGGCCAGGACGTGGTGAGCACGCCGACGACGATCGCCACATAGACCACGAAGGTCGCCGCGAAGATGCCGAGGCGCGTTCGGGTCATCCGTGGTCGCGGATCGTCGGGGCGCTCCTCCGCTGGGACGAGCTCGTCATTGGTACGCACCCAATCGACGTTACATTGGGTGACAGGAAGGCATGGCCGATCAGGACTCTTTGTGATGACGATGTGATGTGGAGTGGGTCTCGATCGGGTCTTTCGATGGCGCGATTCGGATAAATAAAGGCGACCTAAAGAATCCCGTGCGAAGAGGCCGCCGAAGGCCCTTCCGTCTCTTTATCCTTTTCTCGCACCGCTGTTTATCGCCGATTGGCCGGGATGTCCCGAACCGTTTCCCGCGCGCCGCGGCCGGGGCCCGGCCCGAGGCCGCGGCGATCAGGGCGGGCCGGTCCCGTTGAGCCAGAACGCGCCATACGCGGCCGACGCCAGCGCCAGCGCCCCGAGCGCCGCCGCGGCCCACCGGGTACGGAGCCGGGCCAGCGCCACCGCGAGCGGCAGCACCAGCGGGAACGCGGGCAGCATCAGCCGCGGCTTCGAACCGAAGTAGCCCTTCGCGGTCAGCGCCAGCAGCAGCACCACGCCCGCGTACACCAGCAGCGGCAGCGGCTGACCCTGGCGCACCCCGCGCACGTACAGCCAGATCACCAGCGAGACCGCGGCGACCAGCACCAGCCCGGTGACGTACCCCGGTCCCGTCAGCCGTTCGCCCACGAAGCGGGCGAAGGCCAGCCCGCCGTCGAAGCCGTTGCCCCAGCCGCCCTGCACCCGCAGATAGCCGAGCGCCTCGCCCTCGCGCACCCCGACCCACACGACGTACGCGAGCCAGCCCAGCGGGGCGAGCGCCGCACCCAGCAGCATCCGCCGCTCGGTGCGCCAGGCCGTGCGCCACCGGCCGCCGGACGCCAGCGCGAGTGCCGCCGCGGCCCACACGGCCGCGACGACGGCCGCGCCCACCGGCCGGGTCGCCCCCGCCAGCAGCGCGAAGCACCCCGCCCAGACCCAGCGGTCGGTCAGCGCCGCGTACACGCCCCACGCAGCCAGGGCCGTGAACAGCGATTCGGAGTACGCCATCGACTGCACCACCGACACCGGCAGCGCCGCCCACAGCGCGGCCAGCACGATGCCGGTCCGCCGCCCGTACACCCGCTCGCCGACCAGGAACAGGGCCCAGGCCGCGAAGAGCGAGGCCACCGCCGAGACGGCCAGGCCCGCGTCGGCGGCGGACAGCGGCGAGCACGCGGCCACCCCCCGCTCCAGCCACGGCAGCAGCGGGAAGAACGCCAGATCGGAGTGGACCCGGCCGCCGCCCAGATCGAGCGTGAAGCCGTAGCCGTGCTCGGCGACGCGGGTGTACCAGATCGCGTCCCAGCGCCCGGAGAGCAGTTGCCGCGGGCTGCTGCCCGCCGCCCGGCTCCACACCGCGAGGACCGTGAGGGAGAGCAGACGCACGCACGCGAAGGCCAGCAGCGCGGGCGCGGCCCGGCGCACCGCGTCGGTCACCGTCCGCACGCCGGGGCTCGCGGGCGCGCTCAGCGCGGGAGTCAGACCGGTCATCGCCACGATTATCGGTCATGGACAGCGGGGTATGGGCCGGGGGCGCTGAGCCGCCGCCGACCCCGGTGATCTGCTGCGATCGGTCTCCCATCGGGAGGAGTGCCCCACGGCCCCCCGGAGGACTCGCGTACTCTGACGACTCACTCGCCCCCTCGACGCCGGGTCCACAGTCCCCCTTGGCCCGTTCCGAGGGCGAGCGCATGACACGGAGGTGTGTGAATGTCCGGGACGACCACGGCCGGCGCCAGGCCGACAGCGGACGGCCCGTCCCGGAACCGGGGCGGGGCGAACCGCTGGACCGTGCTCGTCGTGCTCTGCGTCAGCCTGCTGCTGGTCGCCCTCGACTCGACCGTGCTGCACGTCGCCGTGCCCGCCGTCACCGAGGATCTGCGGCCCGGCCCGATAGAGCTGCTGTGGATCGTCGACGTCTACCCGCTCGTCTGCGCCTCCCTGCTCATCCTCTTCGGCACCCTCGGCGACCGCGTCGGCCGCCGTCGCGTGCTGCTGCTCGGCTACGGCTTCTTCGGCCTGGCATCGGCGCTCGCCGCCTTCGCCACCAGCCCCGACGTGCTGGTCGCGGCCCGCGCGCTGCTCGGCGTCGGCGGCGCGATGATCATGCCCGCGACGCTGTCGATCCTCCGTCAGGTCTTCCCCGACCGCCGCGAGCGGGCGCTGGCCATCGGCGTCTGGAGCGCGGTCGCCGCCGTGGGTGCGGCCGTCGGACCGCTGCTCGGCGGCTTCCTCCTCGAACACTTCTGGTGGGGCTCGGTCTTCCTCATCAACATCCCGCTGATGGTCGTCAGCCTGCCCATCGGCCGCTGGCTGCTGCCCGAGTCCACCGGCGACCGGGACGGCCCCTGGGACGTGATCGGCGCGCTGATGGCCGCGTTCGGCCTGTTCGGGGTGGTCCTCGGCGTGAAGCAGGCGGGCGGCGGCGACGATCTGCTGACCGTCGGGACCCTCGCCCCCGTCATCCTCGGCGCGGCCCTGCTCGTCCTGTTCGTCCGCCGCCAGCGGCGCCGCACGCACCCGCTCGTGGACCTGACGATGTTCGCCCGGCCGGCCTTCGGCACCTCGGTCGGCTGCATCGTGCTGGCCATGCTGGCGCTCGTCGGCCTCGAACTCATCGCGGCCCAGTACCTCCAGCTCGTCCTCGGCCTCTCCCCCCTCGCGACCGGCCTGCGGCTGCTGCCGCTCACCTTCGCCGCGATGGCCGCGGGCCTGGTCGGCTCCCGAATACTGGACCGCTTCGGCCCCCGCACCATGGTCGGCCTCGGCTTCGTCCTCACCGCCGCCGCCGTCCTGTCGCTGACCGTCATGGGACAGCAGGACCGGCCCGTGCTCCTCATCATCAGCTTCGTGCTCCTCGGCTTCGGCCTGGAGACCACCCTCTTCGGCGCGTACGAGTCCATGCTCAGCGAGGCCCCCGCCGCCTCCGCAGGGGGAGCGGCCGCCATCGGCGAGACCTCCTACCAGCTCGGCGGAGGCATCGGCATCGCCCTGCTCGGCAGCGTCATGAACGCCGCGTACGCGCCCGGCGTCAAGGACGCCCCCGGGGTCCCCAGCGACTCGTCCGCCGCCGCCCGGCACTCCCTCGGCGAGGCGTACGAGGTCTCCGGACGGCTCGGCGGAACGGCCGGCTCCGCACTGCGGCACGCGGCCCGCGCCTCCTTCGTGCACGGCCTGCACGTCACCCTGATCGTCAGCGCGGGGCTGCTGCTCCTCGGCGCGCTCGCCGCGCTGCGGCTGCCGCGCGCGATGGAGTGCGAGGGCGGCCCGGACCCCGACGACCCCGCTCCCGACCCCGCCGCCGACCCGGCCCCGGCGCCGGACCGCGACCGCGGCCCCGGCGCCGCGGCGCGCAGGGGCGAGCCGTGCGGCGCGGAGTCCTCCGGCTGATCCGCGCCATCGCGTGTTCGGCCCGGCCGCGCGGCCCCGTGGGCCTCTGGACGCGGGGCGGCGGCCGGTCGTAGCGTCATGCGCGAGCCGAAAAGATCACTGCCGGAGGCGCAGACATGTCCGTACGCTCCATGCCGCCGTTCGATCCGACCGATCCGCTCGGGATCGACGACCTTCTCGCCCCCGAGGACCTCGCCGTACGGGCCACCGTCCGCCAGTGGGCCGCCGACCGGGTGCTGCCGCACATCGCGGACTGGTACGAGCGCGGGGAGCTGCCCGGCATCCGCGAACTCAGCCGCGAGCTCGGCGCGATGGGCGCGCTCGGCATGACGCTGAAGGGCTACGGCTGCGCGGGCGCGAGCGCCGTCCAGTACGGGCTGGCCTGCCTGGAGCTGGAGGCCGCCGACTCCGGCGTCCGCTCCCTGGTCTCCGTGCAGGGCTCCCTGGCGATGTACGCGATCCACCGGTTCGGCTCCGAGGAGCAGAAACAGCGGTGGCTGCCGGGGATGGCGGCGGGCGAGACCATCGGCTGCTTCGGGCTGACCGAGCCGGACCACGGCTCCGACCCGGCCGGCATGCGCACGTACGCCAAGCGCGACGGCGGGGACTGGGTGCTGACGGGCCGCAAGATGTGGATCACCAACGGCTCGGTGGCGGGCGTCGCCGTCGTCTGGGCCCGCACCGACGACGGCATCCGCGGCTTCGTCGTGCCCACCGACGCCCCCGGCTTCTCCGCGCCGGAGATCAAGCACAAGTGGTCGCTGCGGGCCTCGGTCACCAGCGAACTCGTCCTGGACGAGGTGCGGCTCCCCGCCGACGCGGCGCTCCCGGACGTCACCGGGCTGCGCGGCCCGCTGAGCTGCCTGTCCCACGCCCGGTACGGCATCGTGTGGGGTTCGATGGGCGCGGCCCGCGCCGCCTTCGAGTCGGCGCTGGGGTACTCGCGTACCCGCGAGCAGTTCGGCCGGCCGATCGGCGGCTTCCAGCTCACCCAGGCCAAGCTCGCCGACATGGCGGTGGAGCTGAACAAGGGCGTGCTCCTCGCACACCACCTCGGGCGGCGGATGGACGCGGGCACGCTCCGGCCCGAGCAGGTCAGCTTCGGGAAGCTCAACAACGTGCGGGAGGCCATCGACATCTGCCGCACGGCCCGTACGATCCTCGGCGCGAACGGGATCTCGCTGGAGTACCCCGTCATGCGGCACGCCACGAACCTGGAATCGGTACTCACCTACGAAGGCACCGTGGAGATGCACCAGCTGGTGCTCGGCAAGGCGCTCACGGGGCTCGACGCCTTCCGGTGAACGGTCCCTGCCTCTGGCGGCCGTTTCCCTCGGCGGCCGGAGGCAGGAACGCGATCAGCTCTGGTTGAAGAAGCCGGTCCTGCGGCCGCCGGACTCGCCGCTCAGGACCTGGTAATCGGGCGGCGTGAGCAGGAAGACCCGGTTGGCGACGCGGTCGATCGAGCCGCGCAGGCCGAAGGTGAGGCCGGCCGCGAAGTCCACGACGCGCTTGGCGTCGCCGGGCTCCATGCCCGTGAGGTTCACGATCACCGGAATGCCGTCCCGGAACAGCTCGCCGATGCCGCGGGCGTCCCGGAAGCTCTCCGGGGTGACCGTCGCGATACGCGTGCCCTCTTCCTCGGCCGACTCCTCGGCCACCCGCACCCGCGGGTTCGTCACCCAGGACTCCCGCGCCTCGGACCCCTCGGCGTACTCGTCGTCGTAGTAGCGCTCTTCATCGCTGTCGTCGACGAGGCCAAGCCAGGCACTCGCCTTGCGCACCGATCCCATGGACGCCTCCTCTCACACGCGGTGTGTACCGTCCGCCTTCCTATGGTCGTCCATGATGCTGATGATGTGCCAAGTGGATAGCCGCCGCACGGGGGTTTCGTGACGCATCTGGTGCAAAGAGTGTGACGGGTTGTCGATTTATAACCAGCTGAGTTGATTTCAGTACCGACCGTGACGCAATCGGCGGCAGGGCATATGCGTCCGGCCCGGTCCGCCCGTCCCCGCCCGCCCCGGCCGAGCCCCGGCGGCCCCCACCCTGACCTGCTGTGACGTGCCGCTGAGATCCCCTGGGATTCGAGCTGTCACATCACGGGGGCGAGTGTGTTCGGAATCATCAGGCCGTGCACCGCCAGGGTGGCGTCATCGGCTGTCCGAGGGGACGCGCACCGCGCAGGCGGCCCGCGACGAGGGCGCGCGGCTCGCGGCGGC
>NZ_JBHVHQ010000468.1:0-6608 GCF_042800135.1 Streptomyces sp. NPDC057654
GGATGGCCCCGCCGGCGCGTCGGCGTCTCAGCTTTCGGCTTTGACGCTACGGAGGAACGCACCCCAGGCGGAACGGCTCGCCGCCAGCACCACATCCGGGGCGTCACTCTCACGGACACGGATACTGCCGTCGAGCCCGGCCACCACCTCTACGCACTCACCGTTAATGCTGCCTCCGCTGAAGCTCGACTTCTGCCACTGATGCTCTGGCATGGCATTCCTTTCACGAGGCGCGTGCCGCCTCAGTCACCCGCCTTGATGCTTTCGAGCAACGCGCCCCAAGCGGGACGGCTCGTCGCCAGCACCGCCTCCGGATCATCGCTCTCACGGACACGGATACTGCCGTCGAGCCCGGCCGCCACCTCCACGCAGTCGTCCTGGCCACTGCCACTGAACGACGACTTCTGCCATACAGGGTTGGACATATGACTCCTTCAGAGGGCGTGCATGACATGTTGAATGAGGCTCAGGGAATCCCGGGCCTCATGGGACTCAGGGCGGATGTCCGGGTCAACCGGCGGTAGGGCCAGCTCGGTCAGCTTGGCGAAAATCCTCTTGTACTTGTCCGCCTGATCCTTGTCCCGCAGGACCGCAGAGTCGATCGGCCGTTCCAGACGTACGGTGTCGAGGTCCGGCGTCGCGCGGCCGAAGATGACGAAGGCACGGCTGATCGCGGAGTACGCCCCCGCCTCGAACGGGAAGATCTGCACCGTGACGTTGGGGAGCCTGGCCACCTCGATGAGCCGTCTCAGTTGCTGCCTCATGATGCGGGGGTCACCTGCCCGCATATGCAGCGCCGCTTCGTGGATCACGGCGTGACAGGTCGCGGGCGTACCACGCTGGAGGATCTGCTGTCGGGCAAGGCGGAACTCCACGTACCGGTCCACGGCCTCGTCCTGGCCGTCAGCGGCTTCGCAGATGGCTCGCGCGTAGTCAGCGGTCTGGAGCAGGCCCGGGACGACCAACAGTTCATGGGAACGGACACTCACCGACTGGGATTCCAGTTCGGCCAGGTCGAGCGCTGGACGCCCCATAACGTCGCCGTAGGAATCCCACCACCCCTTCCCTCGGTCCTGCGCCATCGCCATGAGCCCCTCGAAGAGCGGGCCCTCCGAGCAGCCGAAGGCGCGGAGCAGCTTGTGCAGACCATTACGTGGAACGTCAACGCGGCCGGCCTCGATGTTGCTAACGCGTTGACGGTCCGCGTCGATGATCGCGGCGACCTGGTCCCCCGAAAGTCCGGCGCTGGTACGCAGCTTCCGCAGTTCGGCGCCTAGCCGTCGCTGCCGTTCGCTCGGCTGGCTCCTCGGTGGCATCCGCCCTCCTCGTCTCGCCGCACAGTCTCGCGCGGCCTCAACCGCCGGTCCATGCAAGCGCTGGAGACCCACTCATCCGAGGGAAGAAGTGCGGAAGCGGTTGTAACTTACGAAACATCCTTCCTATGGTCGAAGACGAATCGCCCGCCCCGGAGCAAACCGGAAGCGTCCCGTGGACGCATACGCGCAGCGTGCCCTCAGTACGTCCGCGCCTGCACGAGCGCACCCGCCGGGGGTTGGCACCCAGTGACCAAAGGAGTCACGCCATGTGTCCCAGCACCGCGACCGCCACCGAACCGCGGCCCGACTTCTCCCTCGTCTTCCCACCCCGCCCCGGATGGGTCCATACCGCCCGACAGGCCATGCGCACGGCACTCGCGGCCGCCGACCGGGCCGATCTCGTCGACGTCGCCGTCCTCCTCACCTCCGAAGCGGTGACCAACGCGGTCAACGCCTCCATCGGCAGCGGGTGTTCGGAACCCGTCACCCTCTACGCCGAGTGGGACGCGAAAGGATCGCTGCGCGTACTGGTCCACGACGGGGCCCCGGGCCTGCCCAAGGAGAGTGCGCCGACCGAGGCGCAGGAGAACGGGCGCGGGCTCCTGCTCATCGGGGCGTGCGCCTCCGAGTGGGGCGTGTGCGCGCACGGGCCGGGGCCGGGGAAAGCCGTCTGGTTTCAGCTCGCGGGGTGACACGCGGAGCGGGTGGTGACGCAACCCCCGCCCCGGCCGGACGTCTGGTCGGCGAAGGCACCTTTTTCGGTGCCGGAATACCGACCGACCGAAGGAGCGTCCATGAAGTTGGCCAACCGTCGTACGTACACGGTCGGGGCCGTGGGGCTCGGCCTCGCCCTGCTCGGGGCCGGTGCCGTACCGGCCGGGGCGGCCCCGGCCCGTACGCAGACGACGCCGCCCGCCATCTCCGAGCAGGACGTCATGCCGCACCTGGACGCCCTCCAGAAGATCGCGGACCGTAACGGCGGCAACCGCGCCTTCGGCACCAAGGGGCATGAGCAGTCGCTGGAGTACGTGAAGGGCGTGCTCGACAAGTCGGGCTTCAAGACCCGTATCGACTCCTTCACGTACAAGGGCACCGTCGGGCACAACCTCATCGCGGACTGGCCCGGCGGCGACACCAACCACACCCTCTTCACGGGCGCACACCTCGACAGCGTCAAGGCAGGCCCGGGAATCAACGACAACGGCTCCGGCTCGGCCGCCACCCTCGCCACCGCCCAGGCCGTGGCCAAGGGCCACCTCAAGCCCAAGCGCCATCTGCGCTTCGCCTGGTGGGACGCGGAGGAAGAGGGCCTGGTGGGCTCCGCCCAGTACCTCAAGAAGCTTCCCGCCGCCGAGCGCAAGAAGATCGACACCTATCTGAACTTCGACATGACCGGCACCAAGAACGTGCAGCAGTGGCTCGTCGTGCACGACGGCAAGGAGGCCACGGACGCGTTCGAGGACTATTTCGCGGCCAAGAAGCTCCCCACCTTCGACATCGGCGTCGGCGGCTCGGACCACGAATCGTTCGGCAAGGCCGGAATCCCCACCTCCGGCTTCAACACGGGCGTCGGCAACTGCCTGCACGAGGCGTGCGACCGGATCGACAACGTGGACCCGAAGACGGAGACCACGAGCGCCAACGCCATCACCGGCGTGGTCTGGAAGCTCGCCACCACTCGCTGACTCCTGCCCCCTGACCCCGACAGGAACGGACGCCACCTCATGCGTACACCACACCGGTTCGCCCTGATGGGAGCACTCGTCGGCAGCCTCGCGCTGTCCACCCTGCCCGCGTCGGCCGCCAACGGCGGAGGCGGCGCGGGCGACCCGTACTACCCCGACGACGGCAACTCCGGTTACAACGTCACGCACTACGACGTGCGCGTGGGCTACGACCCGGCCCGCACCCACTACCTCGACGGCGACACCACCGTCACCGCCACGGCAACCGAAGCCCTGGACCGCTTCAGCCTGGACCTGAAGGGCTTCAAGGTCGCCTCCGTCGACATCAACGGCGCCCCCGCCAAAACCTTCTCCCGCTCCAGTGAACACAAGCTGGACATCACCCCGGCCCAACAGCTCGCCAAGGGCAAGAAATTCACGGTCCGCGTCCGCTACGCGGGCAAGCCGACCGGCGACGCCTGGAACACCATGGAGGACGGCGGGGCGTACGTATCCGGGGAACCGCATTCGTCGCGGGACTGGTACCCGAGCAATGACCACCCCTCGGACAAGGCCACCTTCCAGCTCACCGCGACCGTTCCGGAGGGCTGGACCGCCATCGGCAGCGGGCTGCCCGGCAAGACCACGCCGGGGAAGGGTTCGGACGGCAAGGCCACCAAGACCTTCCGCTGGCACGAGGACAAACCGCTCGCCACCTATCTGAGCGCCTTCGCCGTCGACAAGTTCACGGTGCACACCTCGAAGATGAAAGACGGCACGCCCGTCATCCACGCATACAGTCCCGGCACCGCAGCGGCGAGCCAGGAGTGGGAAGGCCAACTCCCGGAGATCCTCGACTTCTTCGCGTCGAAGTTCGGCCCGTACCCGTTCTCCTCCGCCGGCGGAATCGTCGTCAACGGCGGCGACGGGGGCGGCCCGGGCGCGCTGGAGACGCAGACCCGTCCCACGTACACCGGGACGATGTTCGACATGTCGATGACCCACGAGAACGCCCACCAGTGGTTCGGCGACAGCGTCACGGTCGCCGACTGGCGCAACGGCTGCCTCAACGAATGCTTCGCGCAGTACGCCAGCCAGCTCTGGGAGGAGCACAACGGCTCCGACATCGACAAGGGCTTCTACCGCGACACCGTGGAGGAGAACAAGAACAACCCCGAGTACTGGGGCGTCAAACTCTACGACCCCGGAAAGGGCAAGGAGATCGACCCGGCGTTGTACGACAAGGGGTCGCTGATGGTCCACGCGCTGCGCCGCACCGTCGGCGACAAGGCGTTCTTCGCGACCCTCAAGCAGTGGACCCACGACCACCGCGACGGCAACGCGACATTCCCGCAATTCGAGAAGCTCGCCCAGAAGGTATCCGGGAAGAACCTCACCGGATTCTTCAACGCCTGGGCGCACAGCACCAAGATCCCGGAGAAGAAGTACCTCTACCCGGGCTCACTGGCCAAACTGGCGAAGTAACCCCCTGGTTTGATTGCCCGTCAATATCCGTTACGTCAGCAGGCCCGCTCCCGCTCCGGGGCGGGCCTGCGGCACGTACCGGGGCGTGCGGCGCAACCCGCGCCCCGCCCGGACGTCTGGTCGACGAAGGCACCTTCCGGTGCCGGAGTACCGACCGACCGAGGGAGCGACCTATGAAGTTGGCCAGCCGTCGTACGTACGCAGTCGGAGCCGCGGGGCTCGGCCTCGCGCTGCTCGGAGCCGGAGCCGTACCGGCCGGTGCGACACCGGGCCGCACACAGGCAGCACCGCCCGCCATCTCCGAGCAGAACGTCATGGGCCATCTGAAGGAGTTCCAGAAGATCGCGGACCGCAGCGGCGGCAATCGCGCCTTCGGCACCAAGGGCTACGAGCGCTCGCTGGCGTACGTGAAGGGCGTGCTCGACAAGGCGGGCTTCACCACCCGCATCGATTCCTTCACGTACAAGGGCACCGCCGGTCACAACCTCATCGCGGACTGGCCCGGCGGCGACACCAACCACACCCTCTTCGCGGGCGCACACCTCGACAGCGTCAAGGCGGGCCCGGGAATCAACGACAACGGCTCCGGCTCGGCCGCCATCCTCGCCACCGCCCAGGCCGTGGCCAAGGGACATCTCAAGCCCAAGCGCCACCTGCGCTTCGCATGGTGGGACGCCGAGGAGGAGGGCCTGGTGGGCTCCGCCCAGTACCTCAAGAAACTCCCCACCGCCGACCGCAAGAAGGTCGACGCCTACATGAACTTCGACATGACCGGCAGCAAGACGTTCAAGCAGATGATCATCATGCGCGACAGCGAGGAGGCCACAGACGCCTTCGAGAAGTACCTCGCGGCCAAGAACATCCCGATTTTCGAAGTCCAAGCCGGTGACGCCGGATCGGACCACTCCTCGTTCCACAAGGCCGGCATCCCCGTCACCTCCCTCGCCACGGACCTCGACGACTGCACGCACATGGCATGCGACCGGTTCGACAACGTGGACCCGAAGCTCGAAACCACCAGCGCCAACGCCATCAACAGCGTGATCTGGCAGCTCGCCGCCACCCGCTGACCCCTGACCCCAACAGGAACGGACGCCACCTCATGCGTACACCACGCCGCTTCGCCCTGCTGGGCGCGATCGTCGGCAGCCTCGTCCTGTCCGCCCTGCCGGCCTCGGCCGCCAACGGCGGGGGCAGCGCGGGCGACCCGTACTACCCCGACGACGGCAACTCCGGATACCGCGTCTCGCACTACGACGTGCACGTCGGCTACGACCCCGCCCACACCTATTACCTCGACGGCGACACCACCATCACCGCCAAGGCCACTGAGGACCTCGACCGGTTCAGCCTGGACCTGAAGGGTTTCAAGGTCGCCTCCGTCGACATCAACGGCGCGCCCGCCAAGGCGTTCTCCCGCTCCGGCGCCCACAAGCTGGACATCACCCCCGCCAAGCAACTGACCAAGGGCAAGAAATTCACGGTCCGCGTCCGCTACGCGGGCAAGCCGGCCGACGAAGGCTGGAACACCCTCAAGGACGGCGGCGCGTTCGTCTCGGGCGAGCCCCACTCGGCCACCTCCTGGTTCCCCTCGAACGACCACCCCTCCAACAAGGCCACCTTCGCGCTCACCGCCACCGTCCCGGACGGCTGGACCGCGATCGGCAGCGGGCTGCCCGGCAAGACCACCACCGGCAAGAACGCCGACGGCAAGGCCACCAAGACCTTCCGCTGGCACGAGGACGAGCCGATGGCCACCTATCTGAGCGCCTTCGCCGTCGACAAGTTCATGGTGCGTACCTCGAAGCTCACGGACGGCACACCCGTCATCAATGCCTACAGCCCCGGCAATGAGGGGGCCCAGGAATGGATGGAGCGGCTCCCGGAGATCATCGACTTCCTGTCGTCGAAGTTCGGCCCGTACCCGTTCTCCTCCGCCGGCGGAATCGCCCCCGGCGCCAGCGACGGAAAGGGCGAAGGCAGCGTCTCCTTGGAGACGCAGACCCGCCCCACGTACGGAGGGATGATCGGGCCGCTCGCCGACTTGCCGATGATCCATGAGAACGCCCACCAGTGGTTCGGCGACAGCGTCACCGTCGCCGACTGGCGCAACGGCTGCCTCAACGAATGCTTCGCCAAGTAC
>NZ_JBHVHQ010000469.1:0-6584 GCF_042800135.1 Streptomyces sp. NPDC057654
GCGCTGTACGGCGCTGCCCCCGGCTCTTCCGTTTCCAGCCCTGCGTCCGTCCGTTTCCGCCCGCTCAGTCGCAGAACGCCCCGCGTACGGCCGCGTATTCGCGCGTCCACCACACCGACAGGGCGGAGGACGCCGGGAATCCGGGGTCGGCGCGGCGGTCGTCGAGCTGGTAGCGCCAGCGCAGCATCCAGAAGTCGTTGAGCCGCTCCCACCACACCCGGTGCGCTGCGGCGGCCAGTTCGGCGCTGTCCGCGCCCGCCGTCGCCCGGTACGCGCGCGCGTACGCGCGTACCTTCACGAGGTCCAGGGTGCCTCCGGGCCGTACGAAGAAGATCGCCGCGGCGCGTACGGCCTCCTCCGCGCGGGGCTGGACGCCGAGCCGGTCCCAGTCGACGATCGCGGCCGGTTCGCCGCCCCGGTAGAGGAGGTTGAGGGGGTGGAAGTCGCCGTGCACCCAGCCGCGGGCGGGGGTGGCGGAGGGCGCGGGGCGGCGGTGGGCGTGGCGCTCCAGGAGGGCGCGGCGCTCGACGAGGCGGTGTTCGGCCAGCTCGCCGAAGATGTCGCGCGGGCTGCTGCGTACGAGCTTGAGCAGCTCCTCGATGAGGGCGAAGGTGTCTTCGGCCCTGGCCGCCGCGTCCGGGGGCGCTGACGCCGCAGGGGCGTGCGGCGGGCCCTCGCCGCCTCCCCACGGGCCCTCCCCGCCCCCCTGCGGGCCCGGCATGACCTCTTCGAGGCAGGTGTGCACCCGGCCGAGCAGCGTGCCCAGGCGGCGTGACTGGGGCTCCGACAGCTCGGCGCCGTCGCGGTGCCGGCCCTCGACCCAGGGGTGCAGGGCGTAGCAGCGGCCGCCGACGACGGCGACGGTGCGGCCGTCACCGTCGGCTACGGGCGGGGCGACGGGCAGGCCGAGGGCGCGGAGCCGCAGGGTCGCGTGGTGCTGGCGCGCGATGGCGGCGCGGTCGGCGGCGGCGTCGGCGTCGAGGTGGTGCTTGAGGAAGTACCGGCCGTGGGTGGTGGCCAGGCGGTAGCCGCGGTTCAGCAGACCCTGCGTCAGGGGCTCGCAGGTCAGGGCCTCGCCCGTCTGCTCGTAGCGGCGCAGCAGGGCACGCAGGGTGCTGCTGTCGGGTCCGTCGGGACCGCCGTCGGGGCCGTTTTCGGGGCCTTTTTCGGGGGAGGTGCCCGCCGCCGTACCGCGGTCCGGGGGGCTCTGCGGTACCTGGGCTGCCTGAGGGGTTCTGCTTCTGCCCTGGACGGGGGCGGTGCGGCCCGGAGGCCGGGCGGGGGCATGCGGCAGGGCCCCGGCAGGGGCGACAAGTGAGCGTGGCACCTGCCAAATGCTAGATCACGCAGAGTGCACGGGTCGTCGCGCTGGGACATCTCCGAGGTGGTGAACGGTGATGAACTGCGGTTCGACGCACAAATATGTGGGATCGAAGGGCGCTCCGTCGGCGGTGCGCGGGGCCCCTCCGAAGAGCTCCAGCTCGCGCGTGCCGGGGGTGAAGATCTTGGCGGTGCCCACGAATTGCACGGTCCAGACCTGGGCGTCCCCGTCGCCGATGTTGTCCGCGCCGTACGCGACGACGCTGCCGTCGCACGCCTGCGCGTAGCCGAATCCGCCGTGCAGCCGCAGCATGACGTGCCCGCCCACGACGATGTGGCGGGCGACGGTGACGAAGGGCAGGGCGCGCATGCTCACCGAGACCCGGCCGTAGGGGGTGCGGCCGAGGAGGTCGATCGCTCGATATTCGTGGGTGGGCATGGGGACTACTCTGCCCCCCTTGGTACGGGCCAAGTAGGGGCACCCGCCCTTTTGGTCAGGGACGTTGGTCCCGATTACGGCGTACTGGGGCGGTTTGGGACGGGTGCCGCGGGGACCCCGCCGGAGGTCAGCGTTTCTCCGCCTGGAGTCGGGCGACGTACGCGGCGGCCTGCGAGCGCCGCTCCATGCCGAGCTTCGAGAGCAGGCTGGAGACGTAGTTCTTGATGGTCTTCTCGGCGAGGTGCAGCCGCTCGCCGATGGCGCGGTTGGTCATGCCCTCGCCGATCAGGTCGAGAATCTTGCGTTCCTGCTCGGTCAGGCCCGCGAGCCGGTCGTCCCCCTTCGGCGCGTTGCCGTCGCGCAGCCTTTCCAGGACGCGGGCGGTCGCGACGGGGTCGAGCAGGGATTTCCCGGCCGCCACGTCCCGGACGGCGGACAGCAGCTCATTGCCGCGGATCGCCTTGAGGACATAGCCGGAGGCGCCTGCCATGATCGCGTCGAAAAGGGCCTCGTCGTCGGCGAAAGAAGTGAGCATCAGGCATTTGATGCCCTCGTCCTGCGAACGGATCTCGCGGCACACCTCGACCCCGCTGCCGTCCGGCAGCCGCACGTCGAGCACCGCCACATCGGGCCGGGTGGCCGGAATGCGCACCAGCGCGTCCGCCGCCGTACCGGCCTCGCCGACCACCTCGATGTCCTCTTCGACGGAGAGCATCTCGTGGACTCCGCGCCGGACGACTTCGTGGTCATCGAGTAGAAATACAGTGATTTTGCCATGTTCGCGCACGACGTCAGTCTCACACACGAAGTCTTCCCCTGCTCTTGTTACTCGGGATAACGTGCCGTCGTTCCGGCTCCCTGCAAGGCTGTGACCAGTGGCGTTTCCCCGCTTTCCCGATTTACTTGGAAATCCAAGCAAAATCGCAGGTCAGATAGGGTTTCGCAGAGTTGTGACGCACTGGGTAACGTGCCTGTTGCAGGCCATTCGCCGGGGCGCCTGTCACGCCCGGTTCCGGCCTCGGCACACCCACCCTGTGTGCCGTCGGACACCGAGCGAGCCTCCCCCACCTCACGGTGGGAGGGATCCCCTCTGGCCGCCGGCGACCCCGGGGGCCGGACAGACGGAGGAGCACACGTGACCGCGGAAAGCACGGCGCGCACACCGCGCCGCAGCAGCAAGCGCACCACCAGCGCGAAGAAGCCCGCCGGCAGCACGAAGAAGACGGCCGAGACCGCGACCGCGAAGAAGCCGGCCGCGGGCACGAAGGCGCAGGCCGAGAGCCCCGAGCTGGTACAGCTGCTGACGCCGGAAGGCGAACGGGTCGAGCACCCGGACTACTCCATCGACCTCACGCCCGAAGAGCTGCGCGGCCTCTACCGCGACATGGTGCTCACCCGGCGCTTCGACGGCGAGGCCACCACCCTCCAGCGCCAGGGCGAACTGGGCCTGTGGGCCTCCCTGCTCGGCCAGGAGGCCGCCCAGATCGGCTCCGGACGGGCGACCAACCCCGACGACTACGTCTTCCCGACCTACCGGGAGCACGGCGTCGCCTGGTGCCGCGGAGTGGACCCGACCAACCTGCTCGGCATGTTCCGCGGAGTGAACCACGGCGGCTGGGACCCGAACGAGAACAACTTCCACCTCTACACGATCGTCATCGGCTCGCAGACCCTGCACGCCACCGGCTACGCCATGGGCGTGGCCAAGGACGGCGCGGACTCGGCCGTCATCGCCTACTTCGGCGACGGCGCGTCCAGCCAGGGCGACGTGGCGGAGTCCTTCACCTTCGCCGCCGTCTACAACGCCCCCGTCGTCTTCTTCTGCCAGAACAACCAGTGGGCGATCTCCGAGCCCACCGAGAAGCAGACCCGCGTCCCGCTCTACCAGCGCGCGCAGGGCTACGGCTTCCCCGGCGTCCGCGTCGACGGCAACGACGTCCTCGCCTGCCTCGCCGTCACCAAGGCCGCCCTGGAGCGCGCCCGTACGGGCCAGGGCCCGATGCTCGTCGAGGCGTTCACGTATCGCATGGGCGCCCACACCACCTCCGACGACCCGACGAAGTACCGGCGGGACGAGGAGCGCGAGCTGTGGGAGGCCAAGGACCCCATCCTGCGGCTGAAGACATATCTGGAGAAGACCGGCGCCGCGGACGGGGAGTTCTTCGCCGCGCTGGAGACCGAGAGCGACGCCCTCGCCAAGCGGGTGCGCGACGCCGTACGGAACATGCCCAACCCCGACAACATGGCGATCTTCGAGCACATCTACGCCGACGGGCACGCGCTCGTCGACGAGGAGCGTGCCCAGTTCGCCGCCTATCAGGCGTCGTTCGCCGAGGAGGGCAACTGACATGGCCGCCGAGAAGCTCTCGATCTCCAAGGCGATCAACGCCTCCCTGCGCACCGCGCTGGAGAACGACCCCAAGGTCCTGATCATGGGAGAGGACGTCGGCAAGCTCGGCGGCGTCTTCCGCGTCACCGACGGCCTGTACAAGGACTTCGGCGAGGACCGGGTCATCGACACCCCGCTCGCCGAGTCCGGCATCGTCGGCACCGCCGTCGGCCTCGCGCTGCGCGGCTACCGCCCCGTCGTGGAGATCCAGTTCGACGGGTTCGTCTTCCCCGCGTACGACCAGATCGTCACCCAGCTCGCCAAGATGCACGCCCGTGCGCTCGGCAAGATCAAGCTGCCGGTCGTCATCCGCATCCCCTACGGCGGCGCGATCGGCGCCGTCGAGCACCACAGCGAGTCCCCCGAAACCCTCTTCGCGCACGTCGCGGGCCTCAAGTGCGTATCGCCGTCGAACGCCTCCGACGCCTACTGGATGCTTCAGCAGGCCATACAGAGCGATGACCCGGTCATCTACTTCGAGCCCAAGCGCCGCTACCACGACAAGTCGGAACTCGACCGCTCCGCCGTGCCGGCCGCGCTGCACGCCGCCCGTACGGCCCGTACCGGCACCGACCTGACGCTGGTCGCCTACGGACCGATGGTCAAGACCTGCCTGGAGGCCGCCGCGGCGGCCGAGGAGGAGGGCAAGTCGATCGAGGTCCTCGACCTGCGGTCCATGTCGCCCATCGACTTCGACGCCATCCAGGCGTCGGTCGAGAAGACCCGCCGCCTGGTCGTGGTCCACGAGGCGCCCGTCTTCCTGGGTACCGGCTCCGAGATCGCCGCCCGCATCACCGAGCGGTGCTTCTACCACCTGGAGGCGCCCGTCCTGCGCGTCGGCGGCTACCACGCCCCGTACCCGCCGTCGCGGCTGGAGGACGAGTACCTTCCGGGACTGGACCGGGTGCTGGACGCCGTCGACCGCGCGTTGGCGTACTGAAGGGCTTGAGGGGAGTACGAGACGATGACTGCGAGTACAGCTGACGGAAACACGGCGAACACGGCGAACAGCCGGCGTTTTCGCGAGTTCAAGATGCCGGACGTGGGCGAAGGGCTCACCGAGGCCGAGATCCTCAAGTGGTACGTGACCGTCGGGGACACCGTCTCCGACGGGCAGGTGGTCTGCGAGGTGGAGACCGCCAAGGCCGCCGTCGAACTGCCCATCCCCTTCGACGGAGCGGTGCACGAGCTGCGCTTCGAGGAGGGCGTGACGGTGGACGTGGGCACCGCGATCATCGTGGTGGACACCCAGCCGGGGGCGGGCCCGGCGGAGCCGGTGGCGACGGTGCCGGACCAGCAGACGTACTATCCGCCGAAGGACCAGCCGTCCGCGGAGGAGCCCGGCGAGGGTGAGGGCGAGGGGCGCAAGGCCGTCCTGGTCGGGTACGGCGCGGCGCCGTCCTCCACGAAGCGCCGGGCGCGCAAGCCGCAGCCGGGGACCTCGTCCCCCGGTGCGGCGATTCAATCGGAGCTGAACGGGCACGGTGCGGCTCCCGCCGCTGAGACGCCTGCTCCGGGCGCGCGGGCGCTCGCCAAGCCGCCGGTCCGCAAGCTCGCCAAGGACCTCGGCATCGACCTGGCCTCGGTCGCCGCGACCGGCCCGGACGGGACCGTCACCCGCGAGGACGTCCACGCGGCGGCGGCCACCGCGGTCGCGCCGGCGGCCGCGCCCGCCGAGCCGGAGAGCGCTCCGGAGGCCGCCCCGCAGCCCGCCGGCCTGGCCGCGCGCGAGGTCCGCGTACCCATCAAGGGCGTACGGAAGGCCACCGCTCAGGCGATGGTCGCGAGCGCCTTCACCGCGCCGCATGTCACGGAGTTCATCACCGTCGACGTGACGCGCACGATGAAGCTCGTGCAGGAACTCAAGTCGGACCCGGACATGGCCGGGCTCCGCGTGAACCCCCTGCTGCTCGTCGCCAAGGCGTTCCTCGTCGCGATCCGGCGGCATCCGGAGGTCAACGCGGCCTGGGACGAGGCCAACCAGGAGATCGTGCGCAAGGAGTACGTGAACCTGGGCATCGCGGCCGCCACGCCGCGCGGCCTCATCGTCCCCAACATCAAGGACGCGCAGGCCAAGACCCTCCCGGAACTGTCGGCCGCGCTCGGCGACTTGGTCTCCACCGCCCGCGAGGGGAAGACCAGCCCGGCGGACATGGCCGGCGGCACGGTCACGATCACCAACGTCGGCGTCTTCGGCGTCGACACCGGCACGCCCATCCTCAACCCGGGCGAGTCCGCGATCCTGGCCTTCGGCACGGTCAAGCTCCAGCCCTGGGTCCACAAGGGCAAGGTCAAGCCCCGCCAGGTCACCACCCTGGCGCTCTCCTTCGACCACCGGCTGGTCGACGGCGAGCTGGGCTCCAAGGTCCTCGCCGATGTGGCGGCGGTCCTGGAACACCCCAAGCGCCTGATCACCTGGGGATAGCCGCTGGATAC